>JAYUUX010000318.1:0-5152 GCA_043754645.1 Verrucomicrobiales bacterium
TTCGACTACATGATCCGCATCCCCGTCGTGCAGAACTTCGAGGAGATGGACATCTCCGTGAAGAAGCTGGAGATCCACCGCAAGGGCAAGGACGGCCTCGTCTGCAAGGACAACATCCGCGCCGACATCTCCGTCGCCTTCTACATCCGTGTCGAGGCGACGGTGGACAGCGTGAAGAAGGTTTCCCAGATGCTCGGCGTCGAGCGCGTGTCCGACATGGCCCAGCTCCGCGAACTGTTCGAGGCGAAGTTCTCCGAAGCCCTCAAGACCGCCGGCAAACAGATGGAATTCCACGAACTGTTCACGGAACGCATCAAGTTCCGCGAAGAAATCCAGGCGACCATCGGCAAGGATCTCGACGGCTTCTTCCTGCAGGACGTCGCCATCGACTACCTCGAACAGACCCCGCTCGACCAGCATGACCCCAGCAACGTCCTCGATTCCGAGGGCATCCGGAAGATCACCGAGATCACCCAGCGTGAACGCGTAAGCGCCAACGAATTTTCCCAGCGCGCGCAGGTGCAGGTCGAGAAGGAGAACGCCGACGCCGACATCGCCAAGCGCGAACAGCGCCGACGCAACGAGGAGGACACCGCCAAGCAGACCCGAGCCGTCAACGAGGTGAAGGCCAACGAGGAAGCCGAGGCCCGCAAGGTCATCGAAGGCCGCCGCCAGGAGGTCGAAGGCAAGCGCCTGGAGGCCGACGAATCCATCCAACTGCGCACTCAGGACATGAACCGCGCCGTGCAGGAGCGCGAGTTCACGGTGAAGAAGGAACGGCAGCGCCTCGAACAGGAGGCCGTGCAGGAAGGCGAGGAGGCCCGCGTCCGGCGCGAGCGCACCGTGTCGCTCGCCGAGATGGACAAGGAAGTGAAGGTCAACGAGGCCGCCGTCGAGGTGCAGCGCAAGCGCGCCACCGTGGTCGCGGAGGAAAAGGCCGTCACCCAGCAGCAGCAGGAGAAGGATAACATCGAGGCCCGCATGACCGCCGAGCGCGTCCGCGAGGTCACGCTCATCGAGGCCGAGATGAACGCCAAGAAGGACCAGACCGAGAAGGTCGTCGCCTCCGAGGCCCAGAAGGAGGTCGCGCGCAACGTCGCCGAGGCCGACAAGATCAGGACCATCACCGCCGCCGAAGCCGGCCGCGACGCCGCCCTGCGCGACGCCGAACGGATCCAGACCACGGCCGACGCCGAAGCCAAGGTTGCCGACAAACGCCGCCATGCCGCCGAGCAGGAAGCCGAAGGCACCGCCGCCCGCGAAGCCGCGAAGGGCCTCGCCGAAGCCAAGGTCACCATCGCGAAGGCCAACGCCAAGAAGATGGATGCCGCCGCCGACAAGGAAGTCGGTCTCGCCGAAGCCGAGGTCACCAAGGCCAAGGGCACGGTCCAGTCCCAGAACACCCAGACCTTGGCCGAAGCGGATGCGACCGGTATCGAGGCCCGCGGCACCGCCGAGGCGAAGTCCATTCACCTCAAGGCCGACGCCATGAAGCTGCTCCATGCCGCCGGCCAGCAGCACGAAGAGTTCAAACTCCGACTCGCCAAGGACCGCGACGTCGAACTCGCCGGCATCCACGTGCAACGCGACGTGGCCCAAGCCAATGCGCAGGTCGTCTCCGAGGCGCTCAAGACCGCCAAGATCGACATCGTCGGGGGCGAAAACGACTTCTTTGAGAAGATCGTCCGCAGCATCGGCACCGGGAAGTCGGTGGACCGCATGGTGCAGAACAGCGCCACGCTCACCGACATCAAGGAGACCTTCTTCAACGGCGATCCCGAGCACTTCAAGACCCAGCTCCGTCAATGGGTCGCCGACTTCGGCATCAAGTCCGAGGACCTGAAGAACCTCACGCTGTCCGCCCTGCTCGCCAAACTCGTCGCCTCCACCGACGACGCCGGCGTGAAAGCGACGATCAAGTCCGCCCTCGCGCTTGTGAAGGAGACGGGGCTGGGCGAGGTGGCTGCTTCCTCAGCAATCGCGAAGTCCTAGCGAGATTCTACCGAGGATCGCGCAGTGAGCGACCCCCATTACATCGCCATAGAAGAGAGGTTCGGCATTGCCGTGCCGCCAGAGTATAGGCTGTTAGAGGCAAGAGGGCTGCTCAGCTGTCCGAAGCCGGGTCACGCTTCCCAGTTTCAGTTTCCTGGGACTTACCTCTGGTTGCACGAAATGGAATGGATGACACCGGAGCAGATCGCGAACTTCCGGTTCGAGGTCTACCATTTGCAGCAGTTTGTGCCGTTCGCATTCACTGGCGGAGGCGACTACTGGTGTTGGCAGAGTGATCCTTCAGGCGGAACCCCAAGTGTCTGGCTATGCTATCACGACGATGAATTCGCGTCCTACTACGCACCGGACTTCAAGACGGCGCTCTACCGACAGGTGCTCGATTTCTGTCGGGACTCAGGGAACGACGAAGCCATGGATCCTCAAGCGTTTCTGCGCCGATGGATTGCCGACTTTGGCGAAGTATTCCCAGAGCCATGGCTTGGCAGGCTGGAGACTCTCGCCAACAGCTCGCTCAATCAGACCGCAGTGTCGGAGATTGAAAGAGCCGATATCCCTGAACTTCTCAGAGCAAAGAAGGTTCGCTGGATGAAACACTCGGAATGACCGCAATCCGAAAACCGTCTCAGTGCGCCAATGGGGCACCGTCCTCTATCCCAGGGTTGGCGCAACCGCGCCTACCCTGGGAATGCCCGTCCTCAGGCGCGGAGCGCCGAAAGAAAGTAGCCCACAGCGTGAGCTGTGGGTTCCCGTCCCCTTTGGTTCCCCAGCCCCGGCGGGGCGGCAGAATATTGGGATTCGCTTGTGCTCGCAGAGCCCCTCTTTCGCCCCTCCGGGGCTCATCCCGCTTGAACATGCAACCCACGGCTCACGCCGTGGGCTACTGTCTGCCGGTGCTCCGCACCTACGGCCAGGGAACTCGAGCGCTACAAACGAACTCCTCCGTCCGCAACTTCGCCAAGGCATCCGCCCTTATCCCATGCCCCGCACCTACACCCAACTCCTGAACCACATCGTGTTCAGCACGAAGGAGCGTCGGCCAATGCTGACTCCGGAGCTGCGGGCGCGGTTGTTTCCCTACATGGGCGGGATCATCCGCCAACTGGATGGCGTGGCCTTGCTGATCAACGGAGTCGCAGACCACGTCCATATCCTCACGTCCCTGCCCGCGACGGCCGCTCCATCGGAGTTTGTCGGCAAGCTGAAGGCGAACTCGTCGAAGTGGGTGCATGAGAACTTCCCAGAGCAACGCGCCTTCGCATGGCAGCTCGGCTACTCGGTTTTCAGCGTGAGCGTGTCCCAGAAGCAGGGCGTGCTGGACTACATCGCCGGGCAGGAAGAACACCACCGGAAGGTGTCGTTTCAGGAGCAACTGATGGCGTTCCTGAAGAAGCACGAGATCGAATACGACGAACGCTACCTGTTTGAATGAAGATGGAACCCATCAACTCAAGCCAAGCTCCGGCGAACCTGTCCAGCCGCGGAGCGGCGGCAGAAAGGGTCAGACGAGCTTTGCGGTCAAAGCTCCGGAGGAGCGACAGCAGCCTTCGTTCGTCACTTGGCCTGATCCTTGTGCCGCCCCTCCGGGGCTTCGTCATCTTTCCAATCGAAACCCACAGCTCACGCTGTGGGCTACTTTCTGACGGTGCTCCGCACCTTAGGACGCCTGTCGGCGCGGAGCGCCGAACGCAAAGCGCATTCACCCTCCTGACGCATGGCTGAAACCAAACCTCCAGCCGAACCAGCGACCACTCCTGCCCCATCCACCCTCGCGGGCGCGACCTACGAGATCATCCGGCAGCGGCTGGCGGCGAACTCGGCCACGCTGCGCGAGCGCATGGGCCTGCTCGACGCCCGGCGGCAGGAGGTCTTCGGGCGGATCGAATCCAAGCTGCTCCAGGCCGACCGCGTCACGACCGCGCACAACTGCATGCCGCGCGACATGGTGCCGCTCGGCCACGGCCGGTTCCTCTTCGCTTTCAACGTCCGCTTCGGCCTCAAGAAGGAGATGGATCTGGCGGACGTCTTCGCCATCTACCGGCGCGACGAGGCCACGGGCGGGTTCAAGGAGGAATCGCTGGAGCCGCTCCAGGACAAGCAGTTCATCACCGACTTCAAGCGCCTCTACAACGTCTACGAGAAGACGACGTTCCGGAAGTTCGCCGTCATCGGCGGGAACCTCTACGCGAAGTTCGGCACCGGCGCGTCGCTCAACGACTACTCTGTCTTCAAGTGGGCCTTCAATGACGGCAACCTCCGCTACCTCGACGGCCGCGCGGAGGCCGAATACCGCCGCGTGGGTTATCCGGCCACGCACGATTTCCGCTGGCAGACGCCCGACCGCGAGTCCTACCGCTACGGCGACCATCCGCACGTCTCCATCGCGGAACGCGTCTTCGTGGAATGCGTCGGCGGCGACCTCACCATCAAGGTCGAAGACAACACGGCCACTGGCGAGGGCATCTACTCCGAGCCCGTCGATGACAAACATCAGAAGGTGGACGACGCCGAGCTGGCCTTCGCGGAGCTGGACCACCTGATCCTCCTGAAAGTCCGGCCCTACAAGGAAACCGCCCCGCGTTTCTTCATCTTCAATGAGAAGCTCCGCTCCGTCGTGCGCGTGGATTCCATCGGCGACGCCTGCGTGCGCCTGCCGGAGGAACACGGGCTCATCTTCCCCGATGGCTACTACCTCGGCACCGGCGAGCTGAAGCGCTTCGACGCGAAGGAAACCGGGCTGATCCTGGAGCGCGTGGTCCATTCGCCGAACGGCGAGGATTCGCTCTACGTCTTCTACGCCCGCGCCTCCGGCGAATACGTGCTGCTGCCCTACCGGCTGATCGAGCAGAAGGTGGAGGAACGCATCGCCTGCCACGGGTTCGCGCTCTTTCCCAACGGCCAGCTCATCCTCTTCCGCGCGGACGACGTGCCGCAGAAGCACCACCAAATCCAGCTTCGCCAAACGCCGTTTTATCAACTGGGCTTTGAGCCAACCGGCCAGAAGGACGCCTTCCTCTACCAGGTCGGCAACAAGGACGTGGTCCGCTGTCTCGCCGAGTGCAACGAGGTGTTGACGCTCGCCGGCAAGGAAACGCCCTACGCCGAGCTGTATTCCGACCTCGTGCGCCGTTGCACCGCGATG
>JAYUUX010000319.1:0-2781 GCA_043754645.1 Verrucomicrobiales bacterium
CTGCGGGATGTAGCAGACCATCGACGGCTGCACGATCACCGGCTGGTCGGTCAGGGTCAGCGTCACCAACTCCGCGGCATTCGTCCCAAAGGTGATCTCCCGCTTGACCACCCGGCCTTCGGTTTTGAGCTCCACCCGGTAGCGTCCGCCGGCCGAAACCGGAAGCGCGGCGAAGTCATTCAAGTCGGCGGTTTCACCACGGCTGGTTTCAGTCTGCACGGCGGCGGAGTTGGTGAGTTCGGTGACCGTGATCGGCACGGCCACGCGCCGGCCGGCCGGAGCATCGAGGACCTTCACCAAGAGACGAGGCCGGGTGTCCGCCGCTGCCTTGGGTTTGGCGGCGTAACGAGCGGTCACATTGACGGCGCCGACCCATGTGACATCCGGGGCCCACACCATGGGGAAACCGACGTCCGACTTGCGGAAACTCGTCGCGTAGATCGCGTGCCGGGGCACATCCGCCCGCGCCTCGGACGCGTCGTGGACAAACCAGCCGCGGTTCAGCCCGTTCTTGTCCGCTTCCGCCGCTCCGGTGAATTGCCATCCGTCGTCCCAGACTTCGACCCATGTGTGGTTACCCCGCATGTTGGACCACATCGGCGTGCCGACAACCCGCGCCGGAATTCCGACCGCACGGCACGCGTCCACGAGAAGGATCGAAAGCCCGGTGCAGGTGGCGATGCCGGACGCCATGGTTTCCGACGGCGCCTGGTCGGGGCGTTTACGGCCGGTCGAATAGCGGACCTTGAGCAGCTTGAAGAGCTTTTCGTTCAACCGCTGCGCCGCCTCGCCCGGGGTCTTGCAGTCGGCGATCAACGGCAAAGAAATCTCCCGCAGGTTCGCGCGCCACGCCTCGCGCGCCTCCGTCATGGATGCGTAGGGCAACACGTCGTTCAGGAAGATGTCCTCGGGAATCTTCGGACCCCACGGAGCTTTGGCCACGGCCTCGCGGGCCAGCCGGACATTCTCCAACAGGTAGTCGGCCGACAGCCTTTGGGCGTCGCGGTCCGGCATGTTCTCGATGAGAAACTGCATGGCTTCGCGCTCCTTCCCCGCCGTCGCAGAGAAGGCCCGGACCAGCTCGGCGGAATTGGTTCCAGCCGCCGCCAGTCGCCGTTCGACCGTCTCCGGCAACGGCGCCGGCGCCACTTCGCCAACGCGGCTGGCACAGCCGGAGACCACCATCGCAAGGATGCCGAGGCACATTCTGAATCGACTTGCCATGTCGCCAAACTGCCAGCCCGTGATTACGGCAAAAGCACAATATTCATGGCCCACCCAGATTCCTTTGCCCGCAGGGGCACCGCGAATCCGCCAACAACTCCCTTGTGTCTTGGGCGTGGCTTTTCAGGATCGTCACCGCACCGCAACCGGGATGTCGGCATCGCTCCCCACGCTCAACTACCCATGAAGTTCCTGTTCGGCCTTATCCCGCTACTCGCCGTGTCCACCGTCTTCGCGGCGGAGCGCCGGACGGAGAACGTGTTTCTGATCACCACCGACGGCCTGCGATGGGAGGAGGTCTTCGCCGGAGCGGAGGAGGTGTTGATCAGCAAGGAGCACGGAAACGTGGGCGACACCAACGCCCTTCGCCGCCTGTTCTGGCGGACCAAGCCGGAGGAGCGGCGCGCGGCGTTGCTGCCCTTCCTCTGGTCCACCGGGGTCGAACAGGGCCAGCTATTCGGCAATCGCACGAAGAAGAGCGACGTCCGCGTCACGAACACGCGCAACTTCTCCTATCCCGGCTACAGCGAATTCCTCACCGGCCAGACGGACCTCCGGATCGACAGCAACGACAAGAAGCTGAACGTCCACACCAACGTCTTCGAGTGGCTCCAGTCACGGCCCGGATATGGCGGACGTATCGCGGCAGTGGTGAACTGGGATGTGTTGCCGTGGATTCTGAATGCGCCGCGCGCCGGCTTCCCCGTGTGGAGCGCCTTCGACGTGCCGGAAGGAACACGGCGCTTGGAAGTGCCGGCCATCCTCGACGAGACGGCGCGGCGCGGCCAGACGCTCTGGGGCGGCGTGACGCTCGACACCTTCATCGGCTCGGCCACGCTCCACGCCGTCCGCACCCTGAAACCGCGCGCGATGTATGTCTCCTATGGCGAGACCGACGACTGGGCGCACGAGGGCAACTACGAGCGCTACCTCAAATCGGCCCACGCCTTCGACCGCTTCCTCGCGGAGCTCTGGACCTCCGTGCAGGCGATGCCCGAATACCGGGGCAAGACGTCGTTCGTCATCACCACGGACCACGGCCGGGGACCCGCGCCGGTGGCGTGGAAGAACCACGGCGCGAACATCACCGACTCCGCCTACATGTGGATGGCCGTCGTCGGACCTGACACCCGCCCGATTGGCGAACGCTCCAACGCCGCGCTCGTCACCCAGTCCCAGGTGGCCGCCACGGTGGCCGCGTTGCTGGGCGAGGATTGGCCGACGGCTTCCGGCAAAGCGGCTCCTCCGCTGAGGGACGTTCTCTCCGCGCCCTGAGCTGGAACGATCCACCCGGAATTCGGCCGCACAGCGGCGGCTTCAAGGTCGGGAGGGCATCTTGCCTGCCCAAGACGCTCACGCCATGGAACAAAACGGAGCGGGCTTATCAGGACGTTCGCCAGAGCGGAAACCGTGGTCAACACAGGGCAGGCTGGAGGCCCTCCCTGCCTTGAACGCCATCGTTCCGGCTACGAACACCAAGGCATGTTGGGTTCGAGGCGCTGCGTTCCTGCCAAGACCGACCTCGAAGACACGCCGGGTTCAAAGCCGGCGCTGCAC
>JAYUUX010000320.1:0-3054 GCA_043754645.1 Verrucomicrobiales bacterium
GCCTTCTGTCAGCTCAGCCGCAGAACAAGCCGTTCACGTCGGCCGCGGATTTGGCGGCCACGACCAAAAGCTGCGCGCTTCGGCTCATCGGACCTCGCCCGATCGCGGAGGCGATTTCCTCCGCCGGTGGCGTCCGTTGGAGCGAGTTGGATCCACACCTCATGCTTCGCCAGTTGCCCGGAGTCTTTGTCGCAGGCGAAATGATCGACTGGGAGGCTCCAACTGGCGGATACCTGATGCAGGGATGTTTCGCGACCGGAACCCGGGCCGCGCTGGGCGCTTTGCAGTGGCTACGCGATCGCCAATAGCCGTCCCGCAGACAGCCAGGACCACCGCGCGGTTCGCCCCTTCGCCCTTCGCCAAGTTGTTTGCGAAAGCGGTGAGCCTTGGGCTAACCTTCGCAATAGCCTCTGACCTGCCCGCTCGCTTCAGCCGCTTGAAAATTCAGCTGAATGTTTGGGCCTTGGGAAGAGTCGGCCTGCCGATGCGTTTTCCGATCAGCCAGTCCAGTTTGCACCGTGATCCCTCGCCGAGATCGCTTGGGAGGCTTGTCTGCACGCTTGGTTTGATGTTTCTCGGCCTGAGTTCGAGGGCGGCCGCGGCCGACTTCGCCAAGGACATCCAGCCCCTGCTGAAAACCTACTGCTACGATTGCCACGGCGAGAAGAGGCAGAAGGGCGAAGTCGACCTGTCCAAGTTTCCGAATGAAGCCGCGTTCTACCGGAATCCCAAGCTTTGGGAAAAGGTCCACGAACAGATCCACCTCGGCGAAATGCCGCCGAAGAACAAGAAGCAGCCGAGCGCCGAAGAGAAGGACCGGATGGAAACGTGGATCAAGCGGACGCTGGCCGGGATCGACGACACGAAGATCGAGAAGAATCCCGGCTACGTCGTGAGCCACCGGCTGAACCGCGCGGAATACAACAACACGGTCCGCGACTTGTTCGGCGTGACGAACCGGCCCGCGGACAAGTTTCCATCGGACGGCGGCGGCGGCGGCGGATTCGACAACAACGCCGACACTCTTTTCATCCCGCCGATCCTGATGGAGCGCTATCTCGCCGCCGCTTCGGAAGTCCTCGATGCCGCGCCTTCGAACCGGATCTTCATCGCCCGGCCGGGGTTCTTCACGGGCAAACGCGCCGCGGCCAGGAAGATCATCGAACATCATGCCCTCCGTGCGTTCCGACGCCCAGTGGCCAGGGACGAAACGGACCGCTTTCTAAGACTCTACGACCAGGAACTAGCTCTGGGTGAAAGCCACGAAGCCGCCGTGAAGCTCGCGCTCAAAGGCATCCTCGTTTCTCCGAACTTCCTGTTCCGCACGGTGGACAATCGCAACACGTCCCAGCCGTTCAAGCTGGGGGACTGGGAGATCGCCACGCGCCTGAGCTACTTCCTCTGGTCGACCATGCCCGACGACGAGTTGTTTGCCGTGGCCAGATCCGGAAAGCTTTCCGATCCGAAGGTCGTCGCCGCTCAGGCGAAGCGGATGATGGCGGACGCGAAAGCATCCGCCCTGTCGGAGAATTTTACCCAGCAATGGCTGGGGCTGCGAACCTTCAAGACTTCCGCCCAGCCGGATCCGCGTCGGTTTCCCGAGTTCACACCAGCCTTGGCCGAAGCGATGCCGCAGGAGCCGGTGCAGTTCTTCCACAGCCTGCTGTCCCACAATGGCAGCCTCCTGCAGTTGATCGATGCGGACTACACCTACGCCAACGAGGACCTCGCGAAGATCTACGGAATCCCAGGCGTTACCGGCAGCGAGTTTCGGCGTGTGAATCTGACCGACCGCAACCGCGGCGGCGTGCTCGGCATGGCGGCCATCTTGACGAAGACATCGTATCCGCTCCGCACCAGTCCCGTGCTTCGCGGCAAATGGGTGCTCGAAGAGATCCTCGGGACGCCGCCGCCGCCACCGCCTCCGATCGTCACGAGCCTGCCGCACGACGACAAAAAGACCGACGGCATGACGCTTCGCCAAAGATTGGAGAAACATCGCTCCAAACCGGAATGCACCTCGTGCCACAGCAAGCTGGATCCGCTGGGCTTCGGACTTGAGAGCTTCGACGCGATCGGCCGCTGGCGGACGAGTATTGCGGGTGAACCGGTCGACGCTTCCGGAACATTGCCGGGGGGACGGACATTCTCCGGCCCCGTCGAACTCAAGGGCATCCTGCTCGAACGGCGCGAGCAGTTCATGAGGAACCTCACCGAGAGGATGTTGTCCTATGCCCTTGGTCGCGGCCTGGAATTCTACGATACCCCGACCGTCCGGAAGATCACCGAGGCGTTGGCCAAGGACGAATTCAAGGCGCAGACGCTGGTCACCGAGGTGGTGATGAGCTATCCCTTCCAAAACAGAAAAGCGCCGTCGCACGCCGTCGCGGTCAACTAACGAAGCCCATGAAAAACTGGCAGATCTCCCGCCGCACCATGCTCAAGGGCACCGGTGCCATGCTCGCCCTGCCCTTGCTCGACGCAATGAAACCCGTCGCCGCATTGGGCGCCGGCCCCGCCGCCACGTCGACGGCCAAGCAGCCTGTGCGCATGGCGGTGCTCTACATGGCGAACGGCGTGAACCCGCATCAATGGACCCCCAAGGGCGCCGGTGCGGACTTCGAATTGGCGGAAGGCATGAAGCCGTTGGAGCCGCTCAAGAAGGACATCCTCGTCTTCACCCAGCTTTGGAACGCCGGCAGCGACACGGGCGACGGGCACTACGTGAAGACCGGTGGATTCCTCACCGGCCAAACGATCCAGCGCACGACCGGCAGCAATCTCCGGGCAGGAATCTCGATGGACCAGTTGGCCGCCGCCCGCGTCGGGAACATGACTCCCCTGCCCTCGCTTGAGCTTGGACTGGAGCCGCCCGCGACCGGAGTCGACGTGAACGTCGGCTACACCCAGCTCTACGGCGCCCACATCGCATGGAGTTCCCCGACGACGCCCCTTGCCAAGGAGATCAATCCCCAGCTCGCCTTCGACCGCCTGTTCCGATCGAACGTGGCCGAGCGCCGGCGCGAAGCCATCCGCGACCGGTCGGTCATCGAT
>JAYUUX010000321.1:0-3361 GCA_043754645.1 Verrucomicrobiales bacterium
CGCCTTCGTGGTCACCTTCAAGCCGGGCGCGGCTTGGCGGCGTTTGTATTCGTTGAGGTCGATCAGGCGGACGACCTTGCGGACGGCGGCTTCGTCGAACCCCAGTTTCAGGATCTCGCCGAGCGAACGGTGGCGGACGACGTATTCCTCCAGGATGGCGTCGAGGACGTCATACTCGGGCAAGGAATCCTGGTCCTTCTGGTCGGGCCGGAGTTCGGCGCTGGGCGGCTTGGTGATGGAGGCGGCGGGAATGATCTCACGCTCGCGGTTGATCCAGCGGCTGAGTCGATAGACGACGGTCTTGGGCACGTCGCTGATGACGGCCAGGCCGCCGCACATGTCGCCGTAAAGCGTGCAATAACCGACGGCCAGCTCGGACTTGTTGCCTGTGGTCAGGAGGAGCGAACCGAACTTGTTCGAGAGCGCCATGAGGGTCACGCCCCGGAGCCGCGCCTGGATGTTCTCCTCGGTGGTGTCCTCCTTCAGCCCAGCGAAGACTTCGCCCAACTGCCCCCGCACGGCAGCAAACGGCGGCTGGATGGCGATGACGTCGTAACGGATGCCGAGGCTCTCCGCGAGGACGCGCGCATCGTCCAAACTTCCCTGCGAGCTGAACTGCGACGGCAGCGAAACTCCGCGAACGTTGTCTTTTCCAAGCGCCGCGACCGCCAAGACGGCCACGAGGGCCGAGTCTATCCCACCACTGAGTCCGAGCACGGCGGACTTGAAGCCGCACTTGTGCAGGTAGTCGCGCAGTCCGAGGACGAGGGCGTGGTAGAGGAGTTCGTCCGCGTCGCAGGCCGGACGTCCTCGCCCGGCCAGGGGCGGCTCTTGGGCAGGAGAACATCCAACATCGAACATTGAACTTCCAACATCCAAGGACGCCGAGGGGCTTGGATGTTCAGTGTTGGATGTTGGGTGTTGGATGTTTTCGCCAGCACCGACTGGCCGGGCGGAGACGCCCGGCCTACGGAGGTCCAGATCCACGATCAGGAAGTCTTCCTCGAAGGATTTGCCTTGGGCGACGAGTTCGCCGGCGGCGTTGAAGACGAGGCTGCCGCCGTCGAAAACGAGTTCGTCGTTTCCGCCGACGAGGTTGCAGTAGGCGACGGGGCGCTTCGATTTCAACGCGAGGCTGCGAAGCATCTCGAAGCGGGTGGTCTCCTTGCCGAGGTGCCACGGCGACGCGGAGATGTTGAGGATGATTTCGGCGCCCGCACCGACGAGATCCATCGGCGGATTGCGGCGGTAGAGACGGTCGGGCCAGAAGTCTTCGTCGTTCCAAACGTCCTCGCAGATCGTCAGGCCGAGCAGAACGCCGTCGAACTCCACCGGCGCGTTCTCTTTGGCCGGCTCGAAGTAACGGTCTTCGTCGAAGACGTCGTAGGTTGGAAGCAGCGTCTTGTGGCGGATGGCGATGATCTTTCCGTGCTGCAGCAAGGCGACGGAGTTCGTCAGATCTCGGCCCGGCTCGGCCTGATGATCTCCCACGAACCCTACGACCAAACCGGTCTTCCCCGTCTTGGCCGCGAGGCGTTGGAGCACCGCAAGGTTCTGCGCGACGAAGTGTTTCTTCTGCAGAAGGTCCCGAGGCGGGTAGCCGGTGATGGCGAGTTCCGGCGTGAGGACGAGGTCGCACTGGGCCGCGACGGCCCGATCGTAGGCGGCGAGGAGCTTGGCCTCATTGCCCGAGAGGTCGCCGACGGTCGTATTGATCTGGGCAAGGGCGATTTTCATTCCGCTCACTTGGTCTTCTGGCGGAAGAACGTGTCGCGCAGGCTGCCCTTTTCGGTCGCGATGCGGGTGCCGATAGCGATGTTGTTCGACTTGAACCAATCGCGGTTCATCTCGAGCACGTATTGGACATCGGGTATGCCGGCAACGACGGAGACTTCATTCGTCGGATGGAACTCGTGGAGCTCGCGGATGACGCCTTCGGGATCGATATAGGCCGTGGTCAAGGGCACATACGTGTTCTTCATCCAGAACGACGCCTGATGCGGCTGGCCGAAGACGAAGAGCATCCCGTCGTCGGGCGCCATGTTTGTCCGGAACATCATTCCGGTCTGGACCTGCTCGGCGGTGAGGGCGAGTTCCGCGGTCACTTCCTTGCTGCCGATGAACAGCTTGATGGTCTGAAGGCGCGCCTGGGCCTTGGTCGGAACTCCCGGAGCCATCGCGGCGGGCGGGATCGCGACAGGGGCCTGCGGCTGATCGCAGCCCAGCAGAGCCAGCGCCACCAGAACGAGCGGGACAACGGACCATTTCATGGAGATGAAGGTGGTGCACCGGGGGGATGGCTTTCAATCGGGAAGATGCGGACGTAGACCGAATGAAGAATGACTAAGGCCAAACAATGCGGCAGCAGTTTCCAACTCGGCCTTCGTCATTCGTCATTCGCCAACCGTTCCCAAGTCACTAGACTCCTGCCATGCACGTTTCCCTCGCCTACGGCCACGGACATCTCGACATCGAACTGCCCGACGAGCGGACGACGGTCATCGAACCGGCCCACGCCACCGGGTTGAAGGACGAACGCGGATCCGTCATCGCCGCGCTGGAGAAACCGATCGGAGCCAGGGCGCTGCGGGATTGGATCCGTCCCGATTCGAGGATCTGCATCGCCTTCACCGACATCACCCGGGCGACGCCCAACGACCGGCTGATCCCGTGGCTCCTGGAATTCCTGGCACCGCTGGTTCCCCGGGAGAACATCACTCTCCTCAACCAGCTTGGAACGCATCGTCCGAACACCCGTGAGGAACTGGAGAAGATGCTCACACCCGCGGTGGTCGCCAATTATCGCGTCCTGAATCACGAACCGGAGGACGAAACGGCACTGAAGCAATTCGGCACGACCCGGGACGGAACACCGGCACTGATCAACCGCCATCTGGCCGACGCCGACGTGAGGATCATCACCGGGTTCATCGAACCGCACTTCTTCGCGGGCTTCAGTGGAGGGGTGAAAGGAATCATGCCCGGTTGTGCCGGACTGCGGACGGTCATGAGCAACCATGGCTTCGACAACATCAGCAGTCCCAATGCGACCTTCGGCGTCAATCAGGGCAATCCGCTCTGGGAGGAGCTTCGCGACATCGCGCTGCGGGTTGGCCCCAGCTTTCTCTGCAACGTCACCCTCAATGAACGCCGCGCGATCACGGGCGTCTTCGCCGGCGATCTGATCCAAGCCCACCAAGCCGGAACGGAGTTCGTCCGCCGATCGGCCATGCAGAGGGTGAAGGCGCCGTTCGATGTCGTGGTGACCACCAACAGCGGCTACCCGCTCGACATGAATCTCTACCAGGGCGTGAAGGGCTTGAGCGCGGGCGCACGCATCGTGGCGGAAGGAGGCCTGTTG
>JAYUUX010000322.1:0-6545 GCA_043754645.1 Verrucomicrobiales bacterium
AGGGTGTTTGGACCCGGTCCTTCAACGTGGCGGCGGCCGATCTTGGTGGCGCGGTCTTCGGCGACTACAGGGTGTTCGTGGATTTTGCCGCGATGACCAACGGCCGTCCGCGTGTGGCGTCGACGGCGCATTCCTTGCGCTGGTCGTTGGGAGCGACGGAGGTGGCGGCGCTGCTGAACGATGCGGCCCGTGGTTCCGGTGTCGGCGCGCGCAACGCCCCGCTTCGTGTGCTTAGGCAATACCTCGGGCTCATCGAAACCACGCTGATGTCATTGAGCGGACCTCCGTTGAACCCGAAGGCTGATGATCTGCGGCGGCAGTTGGTGACGGCTGCCAAGCTGCGTGATCTTCCGACCCGGTCCGGCCGGGCGGATCTTCGGATCCGGGTGATGCCGGGCGGTGATTGGCGGATCGATGAACCGGTCGTCGCACGAGTTGTTGTTGGATCGGCTGCTGACCAGCTTCGGGCCGTCATGGCGGCGCGCCGGCACCTCGGTCTCGAAGTGGCGGCGAACCTCCAGCCTGACGAATCAGCCACGGTCCGTGAAGTCGCGGCGGTGGCGGCGGGTCTCGGGCAGTTGACCACGGACATGGCGACGGCTCCCCGGTTCATCGCGGAGGCGCCGACGAACATGGTTCCGGGTAGCCTGACGATTCAGTCGGTGGCCGTCCCGGCGAACCTTGTCCTCCGCCTCCAACGGCAAACCGATGGTTCGGTCCAGGCGTCTGTGGCGAAGGCGCTGCCCGGTGTCCCGATGCTTAAACCGGAGAACCTGACGGCCGCGAAGTTCGACATCATTTCCGACAAGTCCGGCGTGTCCGCGCCGATCCGCGACGGAAGTGTTTCCGCCGTTCAGCCGCTTGTGCTGGCTTCGGGAGATCTGTCCTGGTCGGAGGTCAGGGGCTGGCTTGATCCGTTGCTGGGGCGCGGGCTTCAGGTCGACCTTGCGGTCCTTCCGTGAATGCCGAGCCCGTCAGGCTGGCTCCAAAGCATCGATTTGGTTTCTCACCGTTGCACCATGTGCCGCTTTGGTTAAGGTCTGGCGGCCTCCTAAGGCCGCAACCATGGTCCGAAAGATCTGCATGCTCATGACCGTCGCCGCCGCATTGACCGCCTGCCATTCGCCCAACGATCCCGTGGGCGCCTCGTCCAATCCCGCCAAGGCGTTCGCCGACTTCGACGCCGTCGCGGCAAAGTTCAAGAATAGGCTGCTGCTTCCCGAGTTCGAGACCACGACCAATGCCGTCATGGTGGCGGCCGACTCTGCCATCGCCGAGGGCAACGCCGCTCTCGACGCCATCGGAAAACTCAAGCCAGCGGAGGTCACGCTGAAGAACACGGTCCTCGCCCTCGACGACATGTTTTGGCGCGCAGCCCTCACGGCGAACCGACTGGGTTTGACCAAGGAGACCTCCCTGGACGTCGGCTTCCGCGATACAGCGACCGAGGCGATCAAGAAGATCCAGGACTGGATGGTGGCGCTCGATTACCGTGAGGATGTTTACGCCGCCGTGAAGGCCTACGCGGAGTCGAATCCGAAGCTCGAAGGCGAACACAAGAAGCTCCTTGAGGAAACGCTCCGCACCTACCGCCGAGCCGGCCTCGCTTTGCCGAAGGCGGAACGCGACGAAGTCGAGCGCCTCCGGAAGCTGATCGAACAGAAGAGCACGGATTTCAGGTCGAACATCACCAAGGCGAAGGCGCCGCTGAAGTTCACCAAGGCGGACCTCGCCGGCGTGCCGGAATCGTTCCTCGCGCAGGACGGCATCAAGACCGGCGCGGACGAATACACCATCCTCGCCAACGTCACGCCCCAGTATTCCGTGGTGATGGAAAACGCGAAGTCCGAAGCCACGCGTCGCCGCTTGTTGGAGGTCCAATACAACCTCGCCAAGGAAGAGAATCTTCCGTTGATGACGGAGATCCTCCAACTCCGCAAACAGGTCGCGCAGAAGCTCGGCTACAAGACGTGGGCCGATTACCAGATCGAGCCGAAGATGGCCAAGGACGGCGCGACCGCGCTGAAATTTCTCCAGGACTTGAAGGTTGGCCTCCAGCCCAAGCTCGACGGCGAGTTGAAGGAGTTCCAGCAGATCAAGTCCCGCGAAACTGGCGTGGCCAACGCGGCGGTGAACCTGTGGGATATCCGCTACTTCTCGAACCAACTGCGGAAGGAGAAGTTCACCATCGATACCGAGGCGCTCCGCGTCTATTTCCCCTACGAGAAGGCTTTGTCGGGGATGTTCCGGGTCTACGAGACCCTCTTCTCGATCAAGCTGGAGGAAGTCGTGGTGCCCAAGGCTTCCACGTGGTCGCCGGACGTCCAGCTCTTCGTCGTGACGGACAAGGCGACAGGAGAACCGCTCGGTGCGCTCTACCTCGACATGTTTCCGCGCGATGGAAAATACAACCACTTCGCCCAGTTCGGCATCGTCGACGGCAAACGGTTGCCCGACGGCTCCTACCAGCGGCCGACCGCGGCGTTGATCTGCAACTTCCCGCCGCCACAGAAGGACAAACCCTCGCTGCTCTCGCACGACGACGTTGAGACGCTGTTCCATGAGTTCGGCCACGCGATGCACACGATCCTGACCCGCGCCGAAACGGTGCGGTTTTCTGGAACGGCCGTGCCGTCGGACTTCGTCGAGGCGCCGTCGCAGATGCTGGAGAACTGGGTCTACGACAAGTCGGTCCTCGATACATTCGCCGCCGACTACCGCGACCCTTCGAAGAAGGTGCCCGGCGAAACCCTCTCCAAGATGCGCGCGGCCAAGCTGGCCACCATGGGCAACCATTACCGCCGGCAGATTTCATTCGGCACGTTGGACCTGATGCTCCACGGCGAGAACGTCCCGTCGTCCGCGAAAGAGCTCCAGGAGATGAGCAACCGCATCCTGTCCGAGGCCCATCTGCCGGTTCCGGAGAACTCCGCGTTCCTCGCCTACTTCGGCCACCTCGCCGGCGGTTACGATGCGGGCTACTACGGCTACGCCTGGGCCGACGCGATCTCGGCCGACATGGCGACGGTCTTCGAAAAATCGGCAAAAGGATTCTGGGACGAAGCTGCCGGCCGACGCCTGCGCGACGACATCTACGCCCCGGGCGGTTCCCGCGACGTGACCGTTTCGATCGAGAAATTCCTTGGCCGTAGTTCGTCGCAGAAGCCGTTCCTCAAGAGCATCGGCATCGACCACTGACAATCCGCCATCCGAGCCAAAACTACACCGCTTCGACCATGACACGACTCCGCTTCACGAGCCTGCTGACCATCGGAACCTTGGCCGCTTCGTTGCTCTTCACCGGTTGCAGCAAGGGCAAGAGCCAGGTCGATATCGCGACCGAAAATCAGATCCTGCTCTACGGGAACAAGGCTGAACCGCAGGGCCTCGATCCCCACGTCGTCGAAGGCGTGGGTGAACACCAGATCATCGCGTCGTTGCTGGAAGGATTGGTCACGGAAGACCCGAAGACTTTGCGCCCGATCCCTGGCCAGGCGGAGAAGTGGGAAATGTCGCCGGACGGCAAGACCTACACCTTCCACATCCGCAAGAACGCGCTCTGGTCGAACGGCGATCCTGTGACCGCGCAGGACTTCGTCGACAGCTACATCCGCCTGCTCACGCCGTCGCTGGGTTCGCGGTATTCCTACATGCTCCACTGCATCGAGGGCGCCGCCGACTACAACACCGGTAAACTGAAGGATGCTTCCAAAGTAGGAGTGCGCGCGATCGATGCGAAGACGCTTGAGATCCGCCTGAACTGCCCGACGGCCTACCTGCTGGACATGATGGCGCAGCACTACACGTGGTGGCCGGTGCACATGCCGACGATCCGTAAGTCGGGCGATCCTTTCACGCCCGGCAACAACTGGACCCGTCCGGAGACGTTCGTCGGCAATGGACCGTTCGTGCTCAAGGAATGGCGCCCGAACAACGTCCTGCGCGTCCGCAAGAGCACCAACTACTGGGATGCCGCGACCGTCCGGTTGAACGGCGTCGACTTCCTCCCTATCGAGAGCGTCGACAGCGAAGAACGCGCCTTCCGCGCCGGGCAGTTGCACCGCACGGAGGAGGTTCCCGCCGCCAAGATCGATGTCTACAAGAAGGAGAACCCCAACCTGCTCCGCATCGATCCCTATCTCGCGACCTACTTCTTCCGCTTCAACACCACGTTGCCCCAGTTCAAGGACAAGCGCGTGCGGCAGGCCTTGACCATGGCCGTCGACCGCAAGGCCATCGTCGAGACCGTGACGCGCGGCGGGCAGCAGCCGGCCTACGCCTTCACGCCGCCCGATACCAAGGGCTATACGTCTCGCGCGCAGGTAAGGTTCGACGTCGAAGGCGCGAAGAAGCTCCTCGCCGATGCCGGTTACGCCGACGGCAAGGGCCTGACCGTCGAGATCCACTACAACACTTCCGAGAATCACCGGGCCATCGCCGAGGCCGTGCAGCAGATGTGGAAGAAGAACCTGGGCGTCGACGCGACGCTCCGGAACGAGGAATGGAAGGTCTACATGGCCACGCAGAACGCGACGAACTACATCGTGAGCCGCGCGGGCTGGACCGGCGACTACCCGGATCCGTCGACCTTCCACGAAACCTTCCTCTCCAACAGCGGCAACAACCGCACGGGTTGGGACAACCCGGAGTATGACCGCCTCGTGAAAGAAGCCGCCTGCATGGTCGATGAAAAGGCGCGCTACGAGAACTTCCAGAAAGCCGAGGCCATCCTTCTCGACGAGCTTCCGCTGCTCCCGATCTACTACTACACGCGTGTGTTCCTCCTGCATCCGTCGGTGAAGAACTGGCACCCCACCTTCCTCGACCACCATCCCTACAAACACGTCTATCTGGAGGCACCGGCGAAATGAACGATGCGCTGCAGGAAACATGGGATGACAGGAAACCCATGAAGGTGGTTGGAAGAAGGAAGGAGCCGGTGGCCACGCTGGCAAAAATGGACCCCTTCTTCCGGCTTTGCCGGGTGTTGGCCAAAGGGAGGCCGTTCATCCCCAAAGGCGTCCACCGGTTCAAAACCTTCGAGGAGGCTGACGCATGGCTGATGAAGATGATCACTCGTCGCTAGAACCTCGTTGGCCCGATGCCGCCGACCTCGTCCGGCTTTGCTCGAACCTCAACTCGGCCGGTGCGCGCTACATCGTTGTTGGTGGCATGGCGATCATCCAGCACGGCTTTGGCCGTGCC
Source organism: Verrucomicrobiales bacterium (assembly GCA_043754645.1). GTDB lineage: Bacteria > Verrucomicrobiota > Verrucomicrobiia > Limisphaerales > CANJSG01 > CANJSG01. The sequence continues at coordinate 5,206 of JAYUUX010000322.1, forward strand.
ACCATGGACATCGACCTCATCGTCGATTCGTCGGACGAGAATTTCGCCCGGGTCAAGGAAGCCATGCTCAAGCTGCCGGACGGCGCCATCGCCGAGGTGCAACCGGGTGAACTAGACGAATTCGTGGTCATCCGCGTCGCCGATGAGATCGTGGTCGACCTGATGAAATCCGCCTGCGGCATCGACTATGCCGGGGCGGAAAAGGAGATCGAGTGGCACGAAATCCAAGGCGTCCGCATCCCCTTCGCCTCGCCGGAACTCCTTTGGAAACTCAAGCAAACCCATCGCGAGAAGGACGTCCTCGACCGGCAGTTCCTCGCGGAACTTCTCAAGAAGCGCGGCAAGTTCTACCCTCCTGCTTGAAGACTCCGTCACCGAACCACAGACTGACCGGCATGGCCATCGCCCGGTCTACACACACAATCTAGAAGCCGCACTGCAGAGAACACATGCTCCGCTTCATTACCTTTCGACTGCTCCAGGCCATCCCGGTCGTGTTCATCGTGGCGGCCGCGACGTTCATCATGTGCCGGCAGATTCCCGGCGGACCGTTCGACTCGGAGAAGCCGCCCCCGCCGGAGATCAAGCGCCAGCTGGAAAGCTTCTACGGCCTGAACAAGCCGCTCGGCCAGCAGACGCTCGACTACCTGTGGAGCATTTGCCCGAAAAAGTTCATGCCGCACCGGCTGTTTCTCGACGCCAACAACGACGGCCGGGCCGATTTCGATTTGAAGGCCGCGTTCGGTTCCGACTTCGGGCCCAGCTTTAAGTCCGTCCGCACGGTCAATGAAACCATCGCCGATTCGTTCCCGGTCTCCTTCCAGTTGGGCGCGCTCGCGCTGATGATCGCGTTGCTGCTGGGCATCCCGGCCGGAGTCGCCGCCGCGCTGCGTCCGAACTCCTGGGTCGACTACTTCGCCTCGGGCATTTCCATGCTCGGCGTCTGCGTGCCCACGTTCGTCATGGGTCCGATCCTCGTGCTGGTCTTCGCCCTGAACCTCCGTTGGTTCAACGCTTCGGGCTGGTTCGACTTCAAGGACCAGCTCCTGCCCTCGCTCACCCTGGGCATCGCCTACGCCGCCTACGTGGCGCGCCTCACCCGCGGCGGAATGCTGGAAGTGCTCAACCAGGACTTCGTCCGCACGGCCCGCGCGAAAGGTGCCAGCGAATCCCGCGTGATCCTGCGACATGCGCTGCGCGGCGGGTTGCTCCCGGTCATCTCATTTCTCGGACCGGCGGCGGCCGGCATCATCACGGGCTCGTTCGTGATCGAGACCATCTTCCAAGTGCCCGGGCTGGGCCGCCACTTCGTCACGTCGGCCTTCAACCGCGACTACTTC
>JAYUUX010000323.1:0-3955 GCA_043754645.1 Verrucomicrobiales bacterium
CTCCACGGATGATGCGATTGGATCGTCTCCACCCAGGAACGGAGGTGCGACCAGGACGAAGCAGCGCAATAGGGCGCCAGATTCGACCACGTGTGTCGCCGCTGCACGGAACTGATCGAGGCTGACGCGTTTGTTCAGGCGATCCCGCGCGACGGGGTGGATGGTTTCCAGACCGAGCGCGACTTCCAAAACGGCAGCGGTTGACGCGCCTTCACGGTGTATTTGAAGCAGGGAACGAAATTCGTCGAAGCGTCGGTTGATGAGCGCGGGATGCGACTCGACGATGACACGGTCGAAGGGGGAACACAGCCTGGCAATCGCCTCGTAGTCGCTGTGCGGGATGGCTGCGGTGTCGAAGAAGCTGCCGGCGTTGTAGAGCTTGAGGAAGGGGCGAGGGACGGATGCCGGATGCCGGATGCCGGATGGATGGAGCGCGGTGAGCGCCTTTGAGATTTGGGCGGGGATGGCGCCGGGAGGGACTGAAACCTCCAGCGTGTTTTGCCAGAGATCGCACATCAGACAGCGCCACGGGCATTCGCGGTTGGTCAGGAAGACGGTGGTGACTTCGGCGGCGTGACCGGACTCGTCCGTCTCGTTTTCGATGAAGGAGGCATAGGCGCTGGTGGGATCGAGGCGGTTGCGCGGGCCACGTCGAGCAACGATCCATGCGTCGCGAGCGGAGGGAGAATCCGGGATGATCACGGTTTGGAACCGGACGCGCTTTCTTCCGAATCCGGCTTCGGCGGCCGTGGACGGGTCCGCGCCAATCTCCACCAATAGAACGGAGCGAGGGGAAGAAAGGTCTGGAACGACACGGCCACGTAGCCGAGGGACATCAGGAAGCCCGGACGTTTACGTTCGGGATCAGTGCCGCTTCGAAGCACGTCTCCCAGAGTCAGGTAGGTTGGAAATGGAATCATTCGCGCAGCAGCGTCCGTGGCCGAACCGCAATGCGGGCAGATGCAAAGGTGGTCCGCTTTCGGCTCAAGGCACTTCAGGCAAAGCGGGATTTCTTCGGTGGTTGCCCGCTGAAAAAAGGGGTCGGATTCCCAAGGGTCGGGAGACAGTTTAGCGCCGAACCACCAGCGCGCGGCCAGCGCGGCCACCACACCTGAGACCGCTACAACGGCAACAAGTTCCTCGCTTTCCATGAGGGCAGTTAAGCGGCGGTTCGCCGTGTTCGCAATGGATTTGACCCGCCCGCGCCGGTCACTGGTAGATCGAAAGGAACTGCCGCCGATACGCCGTCTCCTGAGACGGGAGCCTTTGCCGCAGGGTTTCCTTCGACACCGCCCCGTGCTGGAAGCGGCGCTTTTCGAACGCCGGCATTTCCATCCCTGTCACCGAGCGGATGCCGCGCGAGACGACCTCCCCCTTGAGCGAGTAGAGCGTGGGCACGTCGTAGTTGGTCAGGCCGATGTAGGGGATGCCTTCGGCGACCTCGATGACGTTGGGTTTGGTGTAGGGGCTGAAGCCGTCGAAGCCGAGGGCGCGGGCTGGCGCGTAGGTGCGGGTGTAGCTCCGGCTGAGGCCGCCGCTGTAGGTCAGGGAATGTTTGATGCGTCCGACGCCCCAGCCTTCCTGATACAGCATGAGGTTGTGGACGACGCTGCGGATCGTGAGTTCCGGGTTCTCCTCGATGGGATAGTCCTTGAGGTTCTCGTCGCCGCCGTCGCCGTCGATCAGGAACTTCCAATCGGGATACCGGCTGCGGATGCCCTTGAGCAGCGCGATGAGCATCGTGGCCGCTTCGATGTCGAGGGCCTTGTAGTCTTCGACGATCCGGATCGTTTCGGCCGGATCGAGCGAGGCCACATCGGCTTCAATGGGTTCGAGGAAGAGTTCGAGATCGAGTTTGCGCAGGAATTCGCGGGCTTGGTCGAGGTCCGGGCCATCGCCGATTGAAAGGGTGAAGGCCTTCAGGCGGGAGAGGTTCATCCCGAGTTTCCTCATCAGGTGATAGGTGAGGAGGAAGACCGATCCGCTGTCGATGCCGCCGGAGAAACAGACGCCGACGGGTTCGCGTTCCGGAATCGAACGCAGCCACCGGGTAATCTCCGCCGCCAAAGCTCCGACGTAGAGCGACCCGACCTGGTCGAGGTCATTGCCGAGGGCGTTTCGGTGCGGCGTAAAAAAACGGGTGTAGACCGGATCCGGATCGGGACAGCCCACGAGTTGGATGTCGACGATGTAGTGGGCCGGAACCATGCGGGTGTAGCTCGGATGAAACTGATCGGCCAGCCCTTCGGCTTGCAGCGCGCGATGGATGGTGTCCATGCGGTCCGCCACGAAGAGGGCCGGCCCGGCGGCGCGCTTGGCGAGGAAGTAGCGCATGGGGCGGTCGAGCGAGCGGGCCATGCGGACAAGCTTGCCCTCATGGACAAGCATCGCGAAGGAACCGTCGATCTGCCGGATGCCGTCGGCGTCGCCTGCTTTGAGGCGTTTGTGGGCCTCTTCATCGGAGATGCCGTGGAGGCGGTTCAGCGAGGGATCGAGGAGGTTGACGACGCGTTCGACGTATTCGTGCATGGCGGTGGTTTGAGCGGAGGTTCACACCGCGAGGCGAAGAGTCAACCGATGAACCGGTGGGAAACGAAAAGCCCCGGCTGGTGAAGCCGGGGCTTTGAGAAGAGCGGTCTGATCAGACGAGCGCCGGTTCGCCGATGATGGCGGTGTTGTCGATCGTCGACGTGCCGCCGGCCTGGAGTTTCTCTCCGGCATTGGTGTATCCGGGAATGATTCGGTTGACCTGGTTCTGGGTGGCTCCGAGGTGGTCGCGAATGAGTTTGCCGAGCACGGATCGATAGTCGACGGACCGCTTCAGGTAACTGTCGGAGATGCCGAACATCGTGCCATCCACGCCACCGGCCTGGTTGGCGGGACCCGTGATCCAGGGGACGGAATCGGCCGTCGGATGGCAACCGATGACGCCCCGGCCGCCTGGTTTGCCGTGACCCTTGATGGCGCCGCCCGCGACGAACATCGGTCCGGCTTCGGCGTGGTCCGTGCCGGTGGTCGTGTTTTGTTTCGTCGTCCGGCCGAATTCCGAAAGCGTGACGATGACGACGTTGTTCCAATCCACCTTGTTGGCGTATTGGCTGAAGTATTTTTGGAGCGCGTAGATGGACCATCCGATGGTGCGTTGCAAATTGGCGTGGGCGCCCGTTGCCGCGCCCTGAAGGTTGTGGGTGTCGAAGCCACCCAGTTCCGTTCCGGCGATGACGGCGTCGGTGTTGTTCAAGATCATGGCCGCCGACTTGAGCTGGTTGAAGAACCCGTAGGAACCGGTCGACACGGTGTAGCGGGACGTGTCCGTGGTTCCCCCTGTCCGGCTGTAACCGCCGTTCTTGGTGTTTGTCGTCGGGAACAGGTAGTAGCCGCCGGTCCCGGACTGAACGTAACCTGTGTCGCCGTCCGTAACAGACGCATCGCGGAAGGTGTTCCCGTTCTCCGACCAGTCGAGCTGCTCGAACGTTTTGAGCGTGTTGCTCATGTTCTCGTATTGGAGACGGAGCAGGTCACGGTTGATTTTGTCGGCAGCGGGGGATCCCATGGCGGCCCGGATCGCGGCGTCGGCCTTGGCGTTGCCCTGGGTCGTGTTGGGGATGCCCTTCAGGTTGTAGCGGGTTGGATCGCTGAGATTGGTCATCGCGGCCTGGGAACCGCGGAGGATCAACGGCAAAGATGACTGGACCGACACGCCGGTCAGGGCGTTCGTCTGGGCTAGGCCCGACTCCAGCATCGTCCTGTAGAAGATGCCGTCCTTGACGAGGTTATTGTTCGGGTTGCCGGTTTCCCAGTAGTTCTGCGAGTCGAAGTGGGAACGGGACTGTTTCGGGTATCCGACGCGGTGGATGAGAGCCAGATCGCCCGCGTTGTAGACCGGCGCGAGGAACTTCAGCGACGGGTGGAGCGCGGTGAAACCGTTTCCGACACGGATGGCCTTGTCATAAAA
>JAYUUX010000324.1:0-4370 GCA_043754645.1 Verrucomicrobiales bacterium
GCACCATCGCGCTCGTGACGCACAATCCCGAGATCGCCGCCGTCACCCCGCGCCGCATCGAGATCCGCAACGGCAAGATCTCCGACCACGTCGACCCAAAGCTCGCGGGGTTGATGCACTGAAGTCCGCTCGAACGCTGAGATGAACTTGAAGTTCGAAATCCTAAGCCACGAAGGCCAAAAGAAGGCCGAAGCCCGATCCACCCGGCTCGTTCGCGCTTCGCTCTTCGGAGTTCTTTCGAACTTTGGCCTTCGGCCTTCGCGCTTGATCAAAAAGCCCGAGCGTTCGAGCAACTACCTCCTGCCTGCTTAGTCTGCTTTTTCTGCGGTTAAAAATTCATGGATCTCTGGAACGCCATGTCGGTCGGTCTGAAGGAAATCTGGGCCCACAAGTCCCGGTCCCTCCTGACGATGCTTGGCATCATCCTCGGCGTGGCTTCGCTGGTCGCGATGTCGGCGCTGGTGAAGGGCATGGAGAACGGCATGAAGGAAGCCCTCGTCCAGATCGGCGGCTTGGAACGCGTCCGCATCCAGGATCAGGATATACCGGCCGAACAGGCCCACCTCGCCGATCAGGCCGTCGGCAACACGATGGATGACATCAAGGCGATCAGGAACAACGCGACCTTCGTCAACCTCATCAATCCCGAGGTGCGTCTCCGCAACGTCCCGGTCACCCGCGGCGGCAAGACCACTTATCCGTTCATGCTCTACGGCACGTGGCCGAACTACCTCGAGGTCGCCCAGCACGTGGTCGAACACGGCCGGATGTTCAACGACATCGACGACGATGAAGGTCGCTCGGTCTGCGTGATCGGCACCGGTCTCCGGGACGAACTCTTCGGCAAACCCGATGAAACCGGCCAGCCCGTCGTTCCGTTGGGTGAAACGATCTACCTCAACAGCCAGCCATTCACAATCGTCGGCATGTTCGAGCACTACGAGAGCGAGCAGGACAAGAAGAAGCGGGAATACCTCGAACAGAATCCCGAGCTGAAGAAACAGACGTCCGGACGAGGTTCAAGCGGAAGGGGCGGTTCGTCGTTCGTCTACTACATCAAGAACAACACCATCCTGATGCCGCTCAACACGGCGATGATGAAGTTCCGTTCCGCCACCGGCACGAACGACGTCCCCGATTACCGGCTTTCGGCGATCAGCGTCCGCATCGACAGCATCGACATCCTCGACAAGGCCCTCGCCCAGTTGAGGAACATCCTCATGAGCACCCACAAGGGCATCGAGGACTTCAGCTTCATGACCCAGGAAGACTGGGCCGACCAGATCAAGGTCAGCATCCAGAACCAGCGCCTCAGCGGCGGCCTCATCGCCGCGATCAGCCTGCTCGTCGGCGGCATCGGCATCATGAACATCATGCTCGCCAGCATCACCGAACGGGTGCGCGAAGTCGGCCTCCGCAAGGCCGTCGGCGCAACGGGACCCGACATCTTCATCCAGATCCTTGTCGAGAGCACTTTCATCGCCCTCATCGGCGGCGTGGCCGGACTCTTTGCCAGCGTGGGGCTGGTAGAAGTCCTCATCCTCATGTCCCCGACCGACAACACGCCCGTTGTCACCGTGACCGCGCTCGCGGTCGGCTTCGGCGCGAGCGTCATGATCGGGATCCTCGCCGGCCTGTATCCCGCCTGGAAGGCCAGTCGCCTCGAGCCCATGCAGGCCCTGCGCTACGAATAGACGACCATGTTTCTCTTCAATGCCATGATGGTCGGGCTCAAGGAAATCTGGGCGAACAAGTTCCGCTCCGTCCTTACGATGCTCGGCATCGTTCTCGGCGTCAGTTCGCTCGTCGCGATGTCCGCCGTGACCAAGGGCATGGAGAACGCGCTGAAGGAATCCCTCGTCGCCATGGGAGGCCTCGACAAGGTGCTGACCGAGGAACGCGAAATCCCGGCGGAGCAAAAGCACCTCGCCGACCAGGCTCCCGGGCGCACGATCCGCGACGTCCGGGCGCTGAAGGCCAGTGCACCGCTGCTTCGCCTTGTTTCGCCGGAGATGTCCCTGCGCCGGGCCTATTTGACGCGCGGCGCCAAAACAACGACTCCCTCCGAGTTGGTCGGAGTGTGGCCGGCCGTGCTCGACATGAACCTGCACGTGCTGGAACACGGCCGGTTCTTCAATGACCTCGACGAGGAGTTGGCCAACCCGGTCATCGTCATCGGCACCGGCGTCCGCGATGCCCTCTTCGGATCACCCGACCAGACCGGCGGCGAGCCCGTCATCCCGATCGGCGAGGTCATCAGCCTCAACGGCCAGTCTTTCACCATCGTCGGCATGTTCGAGCACTACGAAGGTGAGCAGGACAAGAAGATGCGCCAGGAGATGGAGCGCCGTCGCCAGGAGTCCATCGCGCAGGGCGGCGTCCAACGCGCCCGCGGTTGGGGCGGGAGCCGGCGGGGCGGCACCTTCTGGATGAAGAACAACACCGCCTACATCCCGCTCAACACGATGATGCTCCGGGTCCGCGCGGCCAGCGTCCGCGAAAGCGCGGCGGGCGATCAACTGACGGACATCGACGTCAAAGTCGCGAGTCTCGACAAGATCGACGCCGCGCTCCAGCAGGCCAAGAACGTCATGATGATCACCCACAACGGCATCGAGGACTTCGAGTTCTCCACCCAGGAACGGGCGGTGGAGGACATCAATACCCGGATCAAGAGCGCGCGTCGTAGCGGCGGCATCATCTCCGGCATCGCGCTCCTGGTCGGCGGCATCGGCATCATGAACATCATGCTCGCCAGCATCACCGAACGGATCCGGGAGATCGGCATCCGCAAGGCGATCGGGGCGACGACGCTCGCCGTCTTCCTGCAGGTGATGATCGAGAGCGTGGTGATCTCCGTGCTCGGCGGAGTGCTCGGGGTCTTCGCGTCCTATGGTTTCGTGGAAGTCCTCGGCCAACTCACCCCCAGCCAGACCACGCCGCAGGTCACGGCCCAGTCGCTCTTCCTCGCCTTCTGCTTCAGCGCGGGCCTGGGAATCCTCGCCGGCTTCATCCCTGCGGTGAAGGCCTCGCGCCTCGATCCGATCCAGGCCCTCCGTTACGACTGAGCCTTTGCCGGCCGTCTACTTTGTCCTTTTGTCGTATTGGTCGGAGAAGATCTTCGCCTCGGTCTCGGTGATCTTCCCGTCGCGGTTCGTGTCGCAGCGACCGACGGCCTCGTTGAACGCGGCGCCTTCGCCGGTCACCGTGCGGACCTTGTGTTCGAAGATGATCGGGATCTGGACCTTGGTGCTGTCCTCCTGCCTGCCCCGACGGACGTTGGTCCTGCTCAGCGTCTCGTAGAAGAGCCGGCCGGCCGTGTCGTTTTCGAAGCTGACCGGCACCCGTTCGACGTCCTTCACGATCGTCTCGTCATGGCTGATGCAGCCGGTGGACAGGAGAGCGGCACCGCTGAACGCGGCGAGAATGAGATTCTGGAGTTTCATCGTAGCAGGGAGATTACCCCGAATGGACGCGCGGGTTTCAGGAATGTTCGCCCGCCCGCCCGCCGCATCAAAGGGTCACGCCATGGAGAAACTTGTGCGCGGCGGCGATGAATCCGGTGAAGAGCGGATGCGCGTGGTTCGGCTTGCTCTGGAACTCCGGATGGAACTGCGACGCGATGTAGAAGGGGTGGTCCTTGATCTCGACGATCTCGACGAGCTTGCCGTCGGGCGTGGTGCCGCTGAGGACGAAGCCCGCCTTCTGGAACTGCTCGCGGTAGGCGTTGTTGAACTCGTAACGGTGACGGTGGCGTTCGTGGATGACGAAGGCGTTGTAGAGGTTCATCGCGAGGCTGCCCTGGGTCAACTGGCAGGCCTGCGCGCCGAGGCGCATGGTTCCGCCTTTGTTCTCCACGGTGCGCTGGTCCTCCTGCAACGCGATCACCGGATGCGGCGAGGCGGCGTTGAACTCGGTGGAATGCGCGCCCTCAAGTTTCAGGACGTTGCGGGCGAATTCGATCGTGGCGATCTGCATGCCGAGGCAGAGGCCGAGGTAGGGCACCTTGTGTTCGCGCGCATACTGGGCCGCGAGGATCTTGCCCTCGACGCCGCGTTCGCCGAAACCGCCGGGAACCAGGATTCCGCCGAGACCCCGAAGCACCGCATCGGCGCCCTGGCGTTCGATGTCTTCGGCGTCGAGCTTGACGATCTCCACGCCGCAGTCGTTGGCGATGCCGCCGTGGATCACGGCCTCGTAGACGGATTTGTAGGCGTCCTGAAGCTCGGGGGGGCGCATTCCACCGAGTTCAATCCCGCGACGCCCCATCCCGTGATCGCGTTGCAGGAAGACCAGAGGACGGTCGAGAAGAAGGGCGGCACCATGAGGCTTGGAGCGCAGGCCTGCCAGCTGACCCAGGGCAGCCTGGC
>JAYUUX010000325.1:0-4251 GCA_043754645.1 Verrucomicrobiales bacterium
CACGGTCGTCGCCGTCGAAGGCCTTCGAGTCGTCGTTCGCCAAGTCCCCGCCACGTGACGCGCTCTCCAACTCTTTAACTCATCTATGACTGACTACCAACCCATGCTTGCCGAACTGCCATTCCAAATCCTGCTCTGGGGTGTTCTCGGAGTCTTCGGCCTCGTGTTCCTGATCTGGGCGGGAAATTTTTTCTCCATCTGGCTACGGGCGACGTTCTCCGGCGCGCCGGTCGGCCCGTTTGAGTTGATTGCCCTTCGCCTGCGAAGTGTTCCCGTGGGTGTTGTCGTCGATCTCCGCATCACGGCGGTGAAGTCCGGCATCGACCTGACGATCGACGATCTTTCGACCCACTTCCTCGCTGGCGGCAACATCGAGATGGTGGTCTTGGCTCTCATCGCTGCGCGTAAGGCCGGCATCCACCTCGACTTCGACCGCGCCTGCGCCATCGACCTCGCGACCAAGGGCACCGGCAAGACCGTGCTCGAAGCCGTGAAGACCTCCGTCAATCCCAAGGTCATCGACTGTCCTGCGGCCTCCTCCGGCAAGTCCACGATCGACGCCGTGGCGAAGGACGGAATCGTCATCAAGGCCAAGGCCCGCGTCACCGTCCGCACGGCCCTCGACCGCTTCGTCGGCGGCGCGACCGAGGAAACGATCATCGCCCGCGTCGGCGAAGGCATCGTCACCACCATTGGTTCGTCCAACAGCTACAAGGACGTTCTCGAGAACCCGGACCGCATCTCCAAGACCGTTTTGGACAAGGCGCTCGATTCCAACACCGCTTTTGAAATCCTCTCCATCGACATCGCCGACCTCGATGTCGGCGAGAATGTCGGTGCCAAGCTCCAGGCCGAACAGGCCGAAGCCAACAAGCTCATCGCCCAGGCCCACGCCGAAGTGCGTCGTGCCGCCGCCGTGGCAGTTGAGCAGGAGATGACCGCCCGCGTTGCTGAAATGCGCGCCCGCGTCGTCGAGGCCGAAGCCCAGATCCCAATGGCCATGGCCGAAGCCTTCCGCAGCGGCAACCTCGGCATCATGGACTACTACAAGATGAAGAACGTCCAAGCCGACACCTCGATGCGTGAGAACATCGCGGGTGGTTCGCAAACGCCGACACAGTCGAAGTAGGATCTCCTCCTTCACCAAACCCCTGAACGATTTCTCGATGATCGAAACCTTCAACCCCTTTCTCGGCGCCACTGGCATGCTTGCCGTGGGCATCGAAGGTTTTTTGATTTTCCTGGTCATCGCGGGAATCTCGGCCGCCGCGGAGTGGCTTAAGAAGAAGCGCCAGCGAGAGCAGGATAGTAGTCCGTCCGAAACGGAATGGTCCCCGCCTCCTCCGCGTCCGACTGAACGCTCGTCGTCCGCAACCGGTGATGATGGAAAACCTCTGAGCCAATGGGAGGAGGAGATTCGGCGCATGCTGACTGGCCTCGATCCGCAGGCCCCGGCGCCTCCTCCGTTGCCGCCTCCACCGCCTCCCATCGTCCGGCAGGCGCCACCGCCAGTTTATCAGACCCGGCCGGTGGTCGTTGCGGTCGAAGAGGGCGAGTCTGAGGAGCCGGTTCCGACCTATCTTAGTTCGATCGAAAGGGCTGACAGCGCTTATCGCCGCGCGGGCGTCTTGGGGCAGGGTGTCGATGGACGAATGGCGACGGCGGCAGCGTTAGGCAATGCGGCCGACGCTTGGAACAGGGCCGGATCCATCGATGAGCGCGTTCGGGCGCGCCTCAGCGAAGCCTCGAATTTTCTGCAACACGCGCCGGCTGGAAAGGTCAACAAGTCGCGCTCTGCGGAAGCGGAACAATTGGTGGCGGCGTTCCGCAACCCGGCCACCGTGCGGCAGGCGTTTGTCGCTTCGTTCGTTCTTGGGCCGCCCAAGGCGCTCGAGAACTGACCGGGCCGATGCCGTCAGGACGGCTTCAGGGTGCGGGTTATGAATTCACGGAACAGTTTGGTCTCCTCGCGGATGATCGTGTGTTCCTTCCGGAATTCCACCCACTCAAGATCAACGCCGGCGGTTTTCATTTCCGCCATCTGCTGACGCACTTTCGCGCACGGAATGACCGGGTCCAGCGTGCCGTGCGTCACGAGAACGGGCGTTGCCTTTGATGTGGGCGACGATTCACGGATCAGTTTCGCCGCGTCCGACACGTAGCCGCTTACCCCGATCAATCCCGCCAGCGGTTGCGCCAAACGCAGGCCTGTCTCCAACGTCATCAGGCAGCCTTGGGAGAAACCGAACAGGATGGTTTCGTTCGCCGGGAACCCCTTGTCGGGAAGTTTCTCCAACAGGGTGGTAAGAAGACGACGGCTGCGTTCAATGCCCGGTCCCGCATCGCCGGGATAGTCATACCAGGAGAAGCCTCCGTAGTATTCGTCGGGGGCATCGACTAGCAGGACGTTTAGCCAGGGCAGGTTCAATTCAACCGGCAGCCAGCGGTATCCTTCGCGGCTGTCCCCGAGGCCGTGGAGCACGACCAGCAGCTTGCGGCTGCCTGGCGCCGCCGCCGGGATGAGTTCCGCGCTGAGGCTCATGTCACGACTCCTCCGAGGCTGCGACGACCGCGAGGCAGCCCGCCACACATGCGACGGCCAGAGCCGCCGAGCAAACCAGAATGCGCCCCAACGAAGGCGCCGGAGATGCCTTCAGCAGGGCGAGGGACAGGCCGAGAATCGTCGCATCCGCAAGCAGGAGGCCAAGCGGCACAATGCCCAACGACGGTGCACGCCGAACGGGCAGGGGCGCAGGGCTGAAACGTTTCGCCGGTGCGGCCGAGGTCGGGGAAGGCGACGAGGCGGTCTCGGAAACGGGAGCCATCGAAGACACGTCGGGACTGACGTTCACGCGGATGAACTGCCGGAGTCCGGGCCCCGGACCAGTGGAGGGGGCCGCCGAAACCATGCGCTCGGCGCCGACCGACGTTTCGCCAGTCGAAGAATCAACGGCGTTCGCGCGGTCCATCAGCGAACCAAGGCCCTTTCCTAAGACACGTTTAGACACCGGGCGAGGGTCCGTCACCACGCACCGCCAGTGCAAGTGCGCGATGTTCACAACCACGATGGCCTGACTCCATGGCCTGCACGGATCGGTTCGTTCGTTCGCTCAGGATCCCGCGTTGGCGGCCGCGAAATCGCGGATCATCTGCGCGACGCGGATGACCGTGGCGCGTCGGCTCTCCGCGAGCTGTTTCAAGACGCCGAGTTCTTCGAGGAACTTGTGTTCATGCTCCGCAATCTCGGCCGGCGTGCGACCGCTGTAGATTTCGCACAGCAGGCCGACGAGCGCCTTGAGCGTGATCGCGTCCGAGTCCGACTGGAACCAGCACCGGCCATCGCGGAACTCCGGCACGAACCAGATCCGCACCAGACAGCCCTCAACGCGGTGGGCATCGAGCTTCAACGCGTCGGCCAGAAGCGGGCGCGCCTTGGCCAGTTCCACCAACCGCGCCAACCGTTGCTGCGGATCACGGGTGGCAAGGATCGGAGCAAGGAGGCTGCTCACCTTCGAGTCGATCAACTCGGCATGTTGCGGTGGAAGCGGCATCGAGGCGGACGGCGGGCTGATTTCCCGATCACCCTTCAGGATTCTCAATCAATTCTTGGAGGCGGGAACGGAGTTCGATCGGCAGCCGTTCCAGCCAGCCGACATCCACCAGGCCGAGCTCGATTAGATCGCGGAGATGGGTTCGGTCCTTGTCGCGGAATGCGGTCAACTTCATCCGCACAAGCGCTTCGAGCGAAACGAGCCGGAACTGGTCGGCTGGTTCCGATTCCGAGACATCCGGGGCGGGCAATGGATTGTCCGAACGAACCTTCTCTCCGGCGAAGACGATGTGGAGCGCGTCGCGGACGCCGGCCTCTGGCCCATCAAGGAAGACTTCCATGCCGCCGGGTTGGCCTAGGCTTGAAACACGCCGATGGCTGAATCCCACGGATGCCAAGGCGACTTTGGCCACTTCGAGGTCGGAGCGGCGCAGGAGTATGTCCACATCGCGCGTTGTGCGGACGGCGGCCTCGTCCACGGTCGATACCCAGGTAGCCACCGCATCGTCTCCCGCAACGGCGTAGGGGACGCCCGAGGCGTTCAACGCGGCTGCGGCCCGCAAGAGACGTTCACGCACCTTTTCCACGGCACGGATCATCCGGGTCCAGGAAACGGGTGCAAGTGTGGTGAGCATCGCCTTCCAGTTCTAATGACAATCGCTCAACTGTTTAGTCGGAACGCTCCAAACAGGAATGCTACG
>JAYUUX010000326.1:0-4321 GCA_043754645.1 Verrucomicrobiales bacterium
CGAAGCGGAACCGCAACGGGGCGCTGAGCGCGGCCGATCGGCTGACAATGGCCGTCCGGCGCTGATTGCCCCTTCGGGTTTTCAAGACCGCGTTCCGATGCCGGCTTCGCTCCTGCGTCAGGCATCGGCCGAAACAGGACCAACCGAACTGGAAGACGGTGTTGCTCGGGCCGGCGAATCCGATGCGGCATCCGTTGTTGAAACCGTAGTCTATGAATGGGTGGCCGCGATTGGGTTGCCGCAACCGGTCGTTCAGCCGAATTCGATCCCTGAAAACCCCGATGGTGGCTCCGCCGCGGACCTAACCGGTGCTGAATCGGAACCGGGCTCTGCTTTCTCCGGAAGAGGCGCTTTCGCCGGTCCGGCAACGGTTTTGCCACGTGTTGGGGAAACGCAGGCTACTTCGATCGAGTCCGCAGAGCTGGAGTCCGAAGCTCCGGTGCTTCGAAAGGTTTCGCTTCGTCCTGACGCCCGGATTGCTCCTCAGAATCCCGTGGCTCAAGTCCCTTCCGAACCGGTCCCAGAACCCCGGGTGGTGACCCGGCAGATCACAGTTGGAGGCCGCCGGTTGGAGGCTTCTTCACTGGGCGAGTTTGGCGTGATCAAGTCCCAGCGCGGCCCCGTTCGAGCCGATCAGGGAAATGCTGGAGAAGTCGTCGCATCGGAAAGCGCGGTTGCGATGCCCGGCCGGGCAGCCTTGCCCGCGGAACTTTTCCAGCCCGTCGTCGGCAGTGAGGCGATCCAGGTTTTCCAAACGGTCCTGGGCGCCGGAGAAAACTTCTCCGTCGCGGTGAAGCTGGATCCGCCGGGCCGTCCACGCTTGGCGAAGACGGGTGGCCCGGAGGATCTCGGGTCCGCGCGCCCGCTCCAGCCTGCGGTCGACGCGTCTGTTGCTGCCGATTCTGCAGTGCCGGTTGAGCTTGCGAAAGTGGTCGAGAGCCGGCTGAAGGCCGAAGGAATTACGCTTCGCGGGCCGCTCCGCATCGAGTTGATCAAAGCGCCGACGGCCACGGAGCCGGGCGAGTTCAAGGTCGAGACGGAAAAGCATGAGGTAAAGATTTCCGGATGGTGGGATCAGGCCGGCCGGATGATTCCGCCCAGCTTCAAACCCACGGCGGGCACGGAGCAGGCGCCGCTGGTGAGCCATCCCCAGTCGATGGGTTCCGATCGATTGCCTGCGGTTTCCGCCCGGGTGGGCGGCGTGGTCGAAGGCTCGCGGGTCGATCATGTGGCGACCGGCGAAATGGATTCCAAGCGGGAGACGAGGGGTATGGATCAAGCCCACCGGCCCGAAGTAGGCCTGACCACCGCGCAGGCGCCACTGCAGCCGACGTTGGCCAAAGCGGCCGGTTTGGATCCGCTTCCGGCGGTTGCCGACCGGTGGGAAGCCACCGCAAGCGTGCCACCAGCCGCACCGGGCCGGGAGTTGCCGCGGCCCGAGGGCAAACCTGATAGGAAAATTCAGCCGGTCGGCCCAGCGATTGCACGGCCTTCCCAAATGCAGTCCGCGGCTTCCGGGGATTCTTCAAGCTCCGACGAAGACGCCGATCCTTCGGCCAAACAGAGGATTTCGACCCCACCGGGGAGTCCGGTTCCCCAGCGGTCCAACCTGAATCCCACGGGTGGCATTTCCAGTGCTAGACAGGCTGTTGTCATGCGATCAACCAACGACCAGGAGGAATTTGCCGGGGAAGCCGGAAAACGCGTTTCCGCGGGATCGTTGCGAAACGGGGACGCTTTGGGGAAATCCCGTCCGCAGGACCTGCTGACGGAATTGGCGGCCATGCCGTTTGCGGAACGCACGCCCCGGATGGAAACCAGTCCGTTGAATCCCGCCGGTCCGCTGGACCGAGTCGTGCAGTCCGACCGGATCGAAAAGATGGATTCCGTCGAACGCCTCCGTTCGGTGATCAACCACGAGATTGCCGTCCTCAAGTCTTCGGGAGCGGATGCGCTCGCAGTGGTGATCCGCCCTACTTCCGATTCCGAAGTCTTCATCCAGTTGACCCGCGAGAAGGGCGGGATCGAGGCCTTCATCCGTGTGGAAAAGGGCGACTCTGCGGAACTTCGCCGTCAGTGGAGCCATCTGGAAGGCGCCTTGGCCGAGCAGCAAGTCCGCCTGCAACCGCTGCAGTCCGGCTCTTCGATGCACCAGGACTCCAACGACCAGGCGCGTCAGAACCGCTTTTCCCAGCAGCAGGATGGCGATCAATCAGGCACCAAATTCTCCTTCGACGGACAGTCGCGCGGCGGTTTCCGCCAGGAAGACCAGCGGCGTCCGCAGTCTCCGTTTGAAGCGGAGCCCCTTTCCCCGAGGATTCCCAATCCTTCCGCTCCGCGGTCCGCTCCGCGGCGTGGCACCAGCACCGACCGAAACTTCGACAACTGGGCCTGAAACATTATGCCAGTCGACGCCATATTCCCCACCTCGGCCCAGCAGCAGAAGTCCATCGAGGACTTCAACGCCTCGCTGGCCGCGAGCTACCAGTCCGCCGGCCTCAAACGCACCCCGAGCAGCGAGCTCGACCAGCAGGGGTTCATGCAGGTCCTGGTTTCGCAGATGATGAACCAGGATCCGACGGCTCCGATGTCCAACCAGGACTTCGCGAGCCAGATCACCAGCTACAGCTCGCTCGATACGACGCGCAAGATGCAGAACGACATGTCGATGATGTTCTCCAGCTCGCTCATCGGAAAAGACGTCGAGGTGAAGGTGGCCAATTCCAATGACACCGTGACCGGGTCGGTAACCCAAGTCGTGCTTAAGGACGGAGCACCGAACGTGATCGTGGCAGGGACGGCCTACACGCTCTCCCAAATCCAAAACATCCGGTCGACGCCGGTTCCGGTGTCGACCCCGAACGCTCCCAGGCTCCATTGATATGATACGCTCCCTCTATTCGGCCGTCTCCGGCCTCCAGAACTTCCAGCAGAAGATCGACGTCATCGGCAACAACATCGCCAACGTCAACACGAACGGCTACAAAGGTTCGCGCGTCGAGTTCCAGGACTCCTTCAGCCAGACTCTCCAGGGGTCGACGGCGGGATCCGGCGTCGTCTCCGGCGTATCCTCGATGCAGGTCGGCACCGGCGTCGCCACCAGCCAGATCCGCGTGCTCGACACCCAGGGCGCGATCACCCGCACGGGTGTGAACACGGATCTCGCGATCGCCGGCGAAGGCTACTTCGTCGTGAAGGACCCGCAGACGGGCGCCGAGTTCGCCACCCGCGACGGTTCGTTCCGCGTGGACCAGAACGGCTACCTCGTCTCGTCCAACGGCTATCGCCTCCAGGGGCTCACCGCGACTCCCGGGGCCTCGTATCCATTGACCACGCTCGCCGCGACCGTGGGTGACCTGCAGATCGCGCCTCTCGGTGTCCTTCCGCCTCCCGTGGCGGTCCGGAGTTGGAACGTGGGGACGGACGGGACGGTCAGCCTCGCGATGAGCGACGGCTTCAGCCAGAAGATCGGCCAGGTGAAGCTCGAGAAGTTCACCAATCCGTCGGGCCTCACCCGAGAAGGCAACAACCTCTTCGGGAACATGCCCAACGCCGGCCGCACCGGCGGCACCTACAACGTCCCCGGAGATCCCGGCATCGGCACGGTCCAGGCCAACGCGCTCGAACTTTCGAACGTCGACCTTGCCAACGAGTTTTCGACGCTCATCAGCACCCAGCGCTCGTTCCAGGCGACGGCGAAAATGATCACCACCAGCGACGAGATCCTCCAGGAACTCGTCCAGCTCAAGCGTTAACCAGGAGATAGGCCATGTCGGACAAACACGAAGAAGCGGATTCAAAGGCGGCGAAACCCGCCGAGGCCGCGGCGGGCGGCGGCGGCATGAAGGCGATGCTTCCCCTGATCATCAGCATCGTGCTCATGCCCGTGCTGGCCTACGCCATGACGGCATTTGTCCTCCTCCCCAAGCTCAAGGCTTCGGCCGGCGGCACCGGAGCGCCGGCCACGGCCGACGCGCATGGCGACACCGCGAAGGCGGGAGGCCATGGCGCCGAGCCCAAAAAGGAGGAGTCGGGCGGCCATGGCGAAACCAAGCCGGCCGCTGATTCCGGCCACGGTGGCGGGGCCACCGCCAAGGGGTCGTCCAAGGTATCCCTCAACAAGATCGTCGTGAACGTCTCCGGGACCATGGGTTCCCGCTACCTCATGACCAGCGTCACGCTTGTGGGAACGGCGAAGGACTTCAAAGACGTCCTCGAGGAGAACAAGGACAAGCTCATGGACATCGCCAGCGGTTCGCTCTCGTCGAAGACCATCGCGGACCTTGAGAAGCCCGGCGCCCGGAACCATATCCGCGCCGAG
>JAYUUX010000327.1:0-2792 GCA_043754645.1 Verrucomicrobiales bacterium
ACTCATCATCTACGCCCCGCACATCCACGAGATCAGCGCGACCCACGGCGAAACGATCCGCAAGATCGGCTACCATTGCCGCGACTACTTCCTGAAGCAGTGGGACCAGTTCAAACACTTCCCTTGGGGCGTCGTCGCCCATAGCACCCACGTGCGCGGAATCGGCGAGTTCGAGAACGGCGTCGAGAAGTGCCGCATCCAGGTGACGCTCGCGACCGGCATTCCTGAGGCGCTCTGCAAACAGATCAACCTCGGCTACCGTGATCCCAAGACCATCAACCCCGCCGACTTCGCCAACCGCGAAGCCGAAGGCGTCCTGCTCGTGCCCAAGGCCGGCGAGATGCTCTACCGCCTGAACAACGCGCCCGAGTGGTGCCGGAAGATGTAGGCCGGGCATTGGGGGTCTCTGTGGGAGAACATCCAACAACCAACATTCAACATTGAACTCCCAAGTTGCCCACGGTCTCTCGTTCAATTCAGTAAAGGGCGGATTATGAGCGCTGTCATTTACCTACTCCGAGCAGCTTGGCTGGTCTTAGTGTTTTCCTGGGGCTGGAGTATTTCCAGCGGCAGAGCAGTCCAGCCGCTTCATCCTTTTAATCTCGTAATGGTCGCCCTTGTGGCTGTTGGTAGCTTGACGATCTGGCTCTCGTCGCGCTCTGCCAAGATTGTGGCCGGAGTTTGTGGTATTGTTGTTGCAGTGATGATGATTTTCCAGTTTTGGGGATTACTGACCATGTTCAGCAGCGAGACAGCGGTTAGCTTTCGCGCATGGTTCGGCCCTTTTGAGTTAGAGGGGATGCTTGCACACCTAGCTATTTGGCTTCCGCCTACCCTGCTGATTGTATTTTCCGTTTGGCTGGTGTTTTCCCAGTTGAAGCATCGTTCCTTGCCAATTGATGGAGGTAGAAATGAAATCGAATCTAGCTAACCCTCCGCCGCAGCGGTCTCAGCAATCGCGCTCTGGTTGCAATCCCCACATCTCTTAAGGCCGGGTCGGTGACGTTCAGTTCGATGTTGGGCGTTGGATGTTGAATGTTCGATGTTCAGCGCCTCTCTGGTTTTCCCAATTGATCTTCATCCGTTGCACCCGCCGAACGGATCCGCCAGCCTCTCGTCATTCCCGCCATGAAACGCCTTCTCCCATTCGCCTCGCTTCTCGTCGCTACGCTGGTCGATGCCGCTCCGGCCGTTCCCCTGCCCCGCAGCACGCCTGAAGCACAGGGCGTTTCTTCGGCCGGCGTCCTCGAATTCGTCGAGGCGGTGGACAAGATAGACTCCATGCACAGCTTCATGCTCGTGCGCCATGGCAAGGTCGTGGCCGAAGGCTGGTGGACGCCCTACAACCCGGACAGCCCGCACGTCCTCTTCTCGTTGAGCAAGAGCTTCACCTCCACCGCCGTTGGCCTGGCCGTGGCCGAGGGCAAGCTGAGCGTGGACGACGAGGTGCTGAAATTCTTCCCCGAAGACGCTCCGGCCAATCCCTCCGCCAACCTGAAGAACATGCGCGTGCGCGATCTGCTCACGATGTCCACCGGCCATCAGGACGAGCCTTCCAGCGCGCCGGACAAGGTCTCCGCCAAGTCCTTCCTCGCGCAGCCAGTGCCGCACAAACCCGGGACGCATTTCAAATACAACACGGCCGCCACCTTCATGCAGTCGGCCATCGTGCAGAAGCAGACCGGCCTCCCGGTCTTCGACTATCTCCAACCCCGTCTCTTCGCGCCGCTCGGCATTGTCGGCGCCTCTTGGGCGACGAATTTCCAGGGCATATCGCTCGGGGGTTACGGCCTCAAGGTCCGCACCGAGGACATCGCCAAGTTCGGCCAACTCTATCTCCAGAAGGGCAAGTGGAACGGCAAACAACTCGTTCCCGAGACTTGGGTCGCGGACGCCACGGCCAAGCAGGTTTCCAATGGCAGCAATCCCAAGAGCGATTGGGACCAGGGCTACGGCTTCCAGTTCTGGCGCAGCCGGAACGGCGCCTACCGCGGCGATGGAGCCTTCGGGCAATACTGCCTCGTCATGCCGGAACAGGACGCGGTGCTGGCCATCACGAGCGGCGTGAAGGACATGCAGGGCGTTTTGAACATCGTCTGGGACAAACTCCTTCCCGCCATCAAGCCGAAGGCGCTTTCAGCCGATTCGGCCAGTCGCAAGAAGCTCGAAAGCAAACTCGCCCATCTCACCGTCCGCCGGCCTGAAGGCGCAGCGACTTCGCCCATGGCGTCAAAGATCTCCGGCCGCCGCTTCGTGTTCTCGGAGAATGAAGAGAAGCTCGAATCGCTTTCTTTGGAGACGGGTTCAGCGGGGGCGAACATGACGCTCGTGACCTGGACGGCCGGAAAGGAAAGCCGCCTTGCCCTCGGCTCCGGTGATTGGAAAACCGGCACGATCAACTATGCGACATCCGTTGGAGCGGCCACTTCACCGGAGCCCGTCGCCGCCAGCGCCGCCTGGGCCAGTGACGACACGCTCGTGGTGAAGCTGTGCCTCTACGAATCGCCGTTCCATCTCACGCTCCGGCTGCGCTTCGATGGCGACACCGTGACCCGTGACGCGGAATCCAACGTGGGGTTCGGCGGAACCAAGCGTCCCCAACTCATCGGTCGCAAGGAATGACGCCGGATCGCCTTCGCGCTTCCCGTCCAGACCGTCGCCTCTAAACTCCCCGCACCTGTGTCTGATCCCGTCAATTCTTCCGCCTGGCTCGACAAGCCCGATGGCACGCGCGCGGACATCGACGGAAACTGCTCGATCGGCCGCGCCGCCGGCAACCAGGTCATCTTGGC
>JAYUUX010000328.1:0-9229 GCA_043754645.1 Verrucomicrobiales bacterium
ACGAGGGGCAGTTGTGGGTCAGTTACTACTCCTCGCATGAGCGGAAGACGGCGATTTATTTGGCCCGCGTGCGTTTGGCGTCGCTGCCGTGGATGCGGCCGCAAGCGATCCAGCGACCATCGGGTATCTGGATGAAGTGGGGCCCGCCGAAGAACATTCCCAAGTCCTGCCAGGTCCATTGGGCGTAGGGGGGCTTTGCCTTGCCCAGCAATGCGTGGGAAGGCGCCGGCCCGTCGCACCGCTGAAGACACAACGCCGTGCCGTCAGGCTGGAAGGCGAGGGTCGCTTCGGTGGGATTGCCGTTCGTGAGCAAGGGCTGCGCGGCGGCGGTGAATGTCAGCCCGTCGTCCGTCGACCAAAGCCGGCTGGTCGACAGGGGCTTTTCCGCGGAACGTTTTCCCGTGTCATACGCCACGCCGTAAGCCTTCGGGCCAAGCCACGTCAGGCGCCAGAGCCACGCGTTCTCCTCCGCGACCGGAGTGGGCGCCGACCATTCGCGGCCGTCGTTGGAGATTGCCGCCATCGCCCGATGGATGGTCGCGGGTCCGCCATTGGTCTTGCGGTTTGCGGCACACGCCAGCAGATGCAGGCGACCGTCGGGCATGACCGAGAGCTTCGAGTCGCGCAGGTCTTGGCCGGCCATTTTCAACAAAGCGGCGGACATCCAGTTCGTTCCATCCTTGGACGAAAGAACCCGAATCGCTCCGTCGGTGGAGACGTGCCCGGCTCCTTCACGGAACGTCATGAGCCATTCGCCACGGTGGCGGATGAGATCGGTGAACGCATTGTGAGGAGCGGCGTCCCACACGCGCCGGACCTCGATCAACTCGGGCGTGGCTGCATGTGCCGCACACCCGAATGCGCCCAGGAGCATGAATGCAAAATGGGAGAGTTTCATGATGAAGATGACCGGACCCTGCGCGGGCTTGATCGACCGCGGCAAGCGGCAAGGCCCGCAATGACGATTCGCCCACCGTGTGACTTTCCTTGTCCGGCCGTTAATTGAACTTGCTGGCCGCGCGTTCGTGTCTCCAATAGTGCCCCTCAATTGATCGCTGAAATGAGTGATACCTCCGCCGCCAATGGCCCGAAGTGGACAGTCCAGGACTCCCGCACGCTCTACAACATCGACCGCTGGGGCGCGAAATACTTCGACATCAACGAAGCCGGCCACGTCGCCGCCACGCCCTTGCAGGATGCCGGCGCCTCGGTCGACATCACGGACGTGATCGAGGAGGCGCGGGCCCGCGGGCTCAAGTTTCCGCTGCTCATCCGCTTCCAGGACATCCTCCGCCACCGCGTCGAGGCGTTGAACAACGCCTTCCGCGCGGCGATCGCCGAGTTCAACTACCAGGGGCAGTATCGCGGGGTGTTCCCGATCAAGGTGAACCAGCTGCGCGAAGTCGTGGAGGAGATCCTCGATGCCGGTAAACCCTTCAACTTCGGCCTCGAGGTCGGCAGCAAACCCGAGCTCTACGCCGGCATGGCGCTCCAGAGCGAGCCCGGCTCCCTCATCATCTGCAACGGATACAAGGACGCCGCCTTCATCAAGCTCGCCCTCCAGGGCATCAAGCTCGGCAAGAAGGTCATCATGGTCGTAGAGAAGCTGGAGGAGCTGAAGCAGATCATCACCGTCTCCAAACAGATCGGCGTCGAGCCCATGATCGGCATCCGCGCGCGCCTGCTAAGCAAGGGCGCCGGCAAGTGGGCCGAGAGCGGTGGCGAGAACGCGAAGTTCGGACTCAGCACGGCCGAGTTGCTGGCCGCCACGGAGCTGATGCGCGCGGAAAAGCTGGAGCACTGCTTCAAGCTTCTCCACTTCCACATCGGCTCGCAGGTGCCGGACATCCTCACGGTGAAGAAGGCGGTCCAGGAGGCGGCGCGGTTCTACGCCAAGCTCCACAAGATGGGCTTCCCGATCGAGTTCCTCGACGTCGGCGGCGGCCTTGGCGTGGACTACGACGGCTCGCGCAGCGCGTTCGACAGCTCCACGAACTACAGCCTGCAGGAATACACCAACGACATCGTCTACTACATCGCCGACGTCTGTAACGCCGAGAAGGTGCCGCATCCTGACATCGTCAGCGAAAGCGGCCGCGCCATCGTCGCGCACCACAGCGTCCTCGTCGTCGAAGTCTTCGGCGCCATCCACAAGTCGCCCGAGTCCGAGCAGTTCACCTTCGGAGAGAATGAGCACGCGATGGTGAAGGAGCTGTTGGACATCCGGAAGAACCTCGGAAAGCTGAACAAGCTGGAGGCCTACCACGACGCGCTGGAGCGCAAGGAGGACACCCACAACATGTTCACCCTTGGCCTCATGGAGCTTCCCGAAAAGGCGAAGATCGAGACGCTCTACTGGGAGATCGCCAAGTCCGTCGTCGATTCCTTCAAGGGCCAGTCCTACATCCCGGAGGAGATCCGCAAGCTGGAGGACAGCCTCGGCGACCAATATCTCTGCAACTTCTCCGTCTTCCAGTCGCTCCTCGACCATTGGGCGCTCGGCCAACTCTTCCCGATCATGCCGATCAGCCGCCTGACGGAGAAGCCGTCCTGCGAGGGAACACTCGTCGACATCACGTGCGATTCCGACGGAGCGATCAACAAGTTCATCGACCTCCGCGACGTGCGCGACACGCTGCCGATGCACGAACTGAAGCAGAACGGCAACGGCCAGGAGCCCTACTATCTCGGCTTCTTCCTCATGGGCGCCTATCAGGACATCATGGGCGACCTGCACAACCTCTTCGGCCGCGTGAACGAGGTGCACGTGTTCCTAGAACCCGACGAACCCGCCGGCTACTACGTCGAGGAGGTCATCGAGGGCAACACGATCATCCAGTGCCTCACCGCCGTGCAGTATGACGAGAAGGAGCTCCAGCGGCAGATGAAGGCCCAGGTCGATGCGGCCATCAAATCCGACCGGCTCAAGCCCAAGGAAGCCATGAGCCTGCTCGACGACTACGAGCGCGGCCTCAAGGACTACACCTACCTCGCGATCTGACGCAGCGACCCGCCCCTCACGGGGAAACCATGCCAGAACCTGCGCCGAATCCCGAGATCGTTCCGGCGCTTGGCCGCGTCGTCCGCGGCCTGTCGCTGTTCTTCTGGTGCCTGCCCCTGATGCTCCTGGTCTACGTGCAGACCGCGCGGACGGACACGTTCCGTTCGCTCGGCGGCTTCGCCGTCGTCCCCGCCATTGCCATCACGGCGCTGCTCTGGATCGGCTTGAGACAGATGGGCCGATTCCGGGCGGACGACCTCCCGTGGTCCCAGGAACTCGAGCGCGGCCGGTTCCTCCTGCTCGTCAATCTGGGTCTGGCGCCCTTTCTCGGCCTCTACCACGGAGCCCCGCTGGTCCCGATCAACTACGCGAGCGTCGGCCTCCTGGCCGTCTCCAGCGTCCTGTTCATCTACCGCGCCAATCTGATCATCGCCCACCTGACCGACCTGTTGCCCGATGAACCGCTCCGCCACGAAGCCCGTCTGTTCACCGGCTTCAACCGCGTCGTCCTTGTCAGCATCCCGCTTCTCCTCGCCGTCTTCTGGGGCCTCGGCTTTGTGCCGGCGCTTCCTGAAACGCTGTCGCGGATCCTCGTCGGCATCGAGGAAATGGGTCCGTGGATGGTCGTCTTCCTGATCCTGTTGCCCACGGCCATGACCATGACGCTGACCTGGAAGGTCAAGGAGTTCATCCTTCACTCGATCTTCGCCGGGCGTTGATCGATCGCCGCGGCATTTGGAAATCGGGTCCGAGATTCCAGCCACTTTCCGGAGCACCCCCGGGTAGTAGCTTCATGACAATGACACTGCTCGAAATCACCGGACTGGTCGTCGCCCTGCTCATCATGCTCGTGGGCGTCGCCGGCGCGGTCTTGCCGGCGCTGCCGGGGACGCCGCTGGTCTTCATCGCCGCGCTCGGCCACAAGCTCTGCTTCGGCGACCGGAGCGTCGCGTGGTGGGTGCTGGTCATCCTCGGGCTCCTCGCCGCCATGTCGCTCGTCGTCGACTTCCTCGCCACGACCTACGGCGCGAAGAAGCTCGGCGCGACCAATCGCGGCATAATCGGCGCGATGATCGGAGCCGTCGTCGGGTTGTTCGTCTTCCCGCCGTTCGGTCTGCTGATCATGCCGTTCGTCGGGGCATTGCTGGGAGAACTCTCCGGCGGCCGCGTGTGGCGGGAGGCCGCGAAGGCCGGCGTAGGCGCCACGCTAGGCGTATTGGCCGGAGCGGCCGGCAAGCTCCTCTGCTGCCTCGGCATGGTGGGGCTCTTCGTCTTCAACCTGCTTTGGCGGCTCCTCGGCGCGGGCTGAGCAGCGGGACCGACCCGCGAGGTCCACGATCCCGAGTCCGGAAAATCCCTCTTCCCAAAGCGGCCGGAATTACCGAATTTCCTCGTCCCTATGCTGCAATTCACCGGCACCTACACCGCCATCGTGACGCCGTTCCTCGACGGCAAGATCGACGTTCCCGCACTCGAACGCCTCATCAAGTCACAGATCAAGGGCGGCGTGGACGGCATCGTGCCCGTCGGCACCACCGGCGAATCCCCCACCGTCAGCTTCGAGGAGCACATCGAGATCATCCGGCTCTCCGTGAAATTCGCCGCCGGCAAGGTCAAGGTCCTCGCCGGCACCGGCGGCAACGCCACCGACGAAGCCATCTTCCTCACCAAGGCCGCCGAAGAAGCGGGCGCCGACGGTTCTCTCCAGGTCGCACCCTACTACAACAAGCCCACCCAGCAGGGGCTCTTCCAGCATTTCCACGCCATCGCCCGCGCCACCAAGCTCCCCATCATCCTCTACAGCATCCCGGGCCGTTGCGGCATCGAGATCGCAGTCGAGACGGTCGACCGGCTCGCGCATGACAGCGTCAACATCGTCGGCATCAAGGAAGCCGGCGGCAATGTCGACCGTGTGAGCCAACTCCGCGCCGTGATGGGAAAGAACTTCACCATCCTCAGCGGCGACGACGCGCTGACGCTCCCATTCATGAGCTGCGGCGCCCACGGCGTCATCAGCGTCACGTCCAACGTCGCGCCCAAGGAAGTCGTCCACCTCGTCGACGCCGCCGCCAAGGGCAAGTATGACGTGGCCCAGAAGCTCCACTTCAAGCTCTACCCCCTCTTCAAGGACCTCTTCATCGAGACCAACCCCGCGCCCGTGAAGGCCGCGCTCAAGATGCAGGGCATCTGCGGCGAGGAGATCCGCCTGCCCCTCGTTCCCGTCACGGCCAAGACCCGCGAGAAGATCGCCTCCACGATGAAGGCCCTCGGATTGGTCAAGTGATCGCCCGCATGAACCGGGCTCCGACGCCATGAGGCTTCTTCCCCAGCTCTTCAGCCAGAACCACGCCTGGTCCCAGGAGATCCAGAAGCGCGACCCCGACTTCTTCCGCAAGCTCTCCAGCCAGCAGGCCCCGGAATATCTCTGGATCGGCTGCTCGGACAGCCGCGTGCCCGCGAACGAGATCGTCGGCCTGCTACCCGGCGAACTCTTCGTCCACCGCAACGTCGCCAACATCGTCGTCCACTCCGACCTGAACTGCCTCTCCGTGATGCAATACGCCGTCGACGTGCTGAAGGTGAAGCACGTCATCGTCACCGGCCACTACGGCTGCGGCGGCGTCAGCGCGGCGTTGAGGAACCAGAAGCTCGGCCTCATCGACAACTGGCTCCGCCACGTCCAGGACGTCCGCCAGAAGCATTCGTCCATCCTCGCCGACCTGGACGACGAGGCCCTCCAGATCGACATGCTCTGCGAGCTCAACGTCATCGAGCAGGTCGTCAACGTCAGCCAGACCACCATCGTCCAGGACGCCTGGGCGCGCGGCCAGGAGATCGACGTCCACGGCTGGATCTACGGCCTCTCCGATGGCCGCCTGCGCGACCTCGCCATGGTCGTTCAACGCCCCGACGAACTCGCCGCCATCTACGCCAACGCCCTCGAAGCCTGCGTCAACCGCAAGGGCGAGAAGCTCAAGGCGCGGAAGCCGCCGCAGAAAGTCTGAACGGCTCGGCCGCACTTGCCGCTCTTGCTCTGATCCGGTTCAACTGGAGCCCTCTTTCATGACCAAGCTCATCATCAACGGCTCGAAGGGCCGCATGGGCCAGGCCCTCATCGCCTGCGCCGCCCGCATTCCTGAACTCACCGTCGTCGACGCCATCGACCAGGGCGACGATCTCGCCGGGCTCATCGGCCAGTGCGACGCCGTCATCGACTTCACCTTCCACAGCGTCACGCCCTCCGTGGCCAAGCTCTGCGCCCAGCACGGCAAGGCCCTCGTCATCGGCACCACCGGCCATTCGGAAAATGAAAAATTGGAAATTAGAAATTGGAAATTGGAAATCCCGATGGTCTGGGCCTCGAACTACTCCACCGGCGTCAACACCCTCTTCTGGCTCACGCGCAAGGCCGCTGAGATCCTCGGGCCCGGCTTCGACCTCGAAGTGCTGGAGATGCACCACCGCCTCAAGAAGGACGCCCCCAGCGGCACCGCCACCACGCTCCTCGAAATCCTCGGCGACGTCCGCAAGGTCCAGCTGGAGGAACAGCTCCGCCACGGCCGCAAGGGCATCGTCGGCGAACGCACCAGCAGCGAGATCGGCATCCACGCCATCCGCGGCGGCGACGTCGTGGGCGACCACACCGTCATCTTCGCGGCCAACGGCGAGCGGGTGGAACTCACCCACAAGGCCAGCAGCCGCGAGACATTCGCCAACGGCGCCCTCCGTGCCGCCCAGTGGGTCGTCGGCCAAAAGCCCGGCATCTACGACATGCAGGACGTGCTGGGGCTGAAATGAGTTGGTCGCGAAGCGACTCGGGAAATTAGCCAGCCACAAGGTGGCTGGATTTCGTCCAACCTCGTCACCCAAGTCCCGGAGGGACGAAGGAATCTACGGACCCCGTCCGTCGTCCCTTCAGGACTCTATCACGTTGCGGGAACCCAACCAGCCACCTTGTGGCTGGCTAATTTCCTGAGGCCCTTCGGGCCTTAAGGGCGGCTCCAAGATCATCCCCCGGCTATGATCTGCTCCGCGATGCGGCTGGCGCTTTCGTCGGGGGCGATGTCGAGCCAACGGACGGCAAGCTGGTTGCGAAACGGCGTCATCTGCCGGCGCGCGAATGGCCACCTCTTGAGCTTCAGGAGTTCCACCGCCTGCCGGGGCCCGATCTCGCCACGCAGTTGATCGACGACCTGCCGGATTGATGCTATCTACGAAGCGTCGCTCACCAAAATGAAACGTCTGTTCCTGAGAATATTGCTGGGTGCCATCGCCTGCCTACTGGTTGCAGTTTGCATTTTCATCAACAGCGAACGGTATGCCTTCAATTACCTGTCTCGGACCGCAAAAACAATCGCCCCATCTAATTCCGCGAGCTTCATAGGGGAGCATGCTGAGCTCTATTCAAGGCTTGCAGGGATTGGTCCTTATTCCTCCAACGTGCTGAACCTGCTCCCGCCTCCAAGCAACTCGGACGCGACCAACGTAATTGTTTGGATTCATCCTACTGAGATCTACACAAATTTTCCCGCCAGCAGCTGGAGGCAACTGGTTCATGCTAGCGGGGACGGCTATTTCATCATCGTGGACAATGGAAGGGTGATCGTTCCTCTGTCTTCCATTTCAGCGTGGCCTCTAGCAGCGGCATATTCGAAACATGCGAACGTTTCCATCAAAGCCGCGGAGGAATTTCTGAAGGGCAAGTGAAGCCAGCCGACGGAGGCCCGCACATTCTTCCCAGCAACAGATGCCCCGCCTTCGCCGAGAAACAAATCAAACTCCTCGTCGAAGCCGGCATCCCCGAACGCGTCGCGAAGTCCTGCTACGAAAACCTGCCGGAGTAAGACTCTTCGGGAACAGTCACCTCCGCTGACATGCACTGGAGAGGCACAGCAGGACTATCGGGCGGGCCGGAGCCGCCTGCCAATGCCCGCCGGTCCATCGATCGGTGCTCAGTCGCGGCGGAGGGCTTCGATGGGGCTGAGTTCGGCGGCGCGGCTGGCGGGGTAGAGGCCGAAGACGACGCCGACGAGCGCGGAGATGCCGAAGGCGAGCACGGGCGACCACCAGGTGATGATGGCCTTCATGCCCCAGATCGCGGTGACGACGAAGGGCAGGATGATCCCCAGCACGACGCCGATGAGCCCGCCACCAACGGAGAGGACGACGGTCTCGACGAGGAACTGGGTGACGATGTCGCGCTTGCGCGCGCCGAGCGCGCGGCGGATGCCGATCTCGCGGGTGCGTTCGGTCACGGTCGCCAGCATGATGTTCATGATGCCAATACCACCGACGATGAGGGAGATGGCGGCGATGGATCCGAGCACGATGTTGGACCGCCGTTTGGCTTCCTCGGCCTGCTTGAGCAACAGCAGGGGCACGATCATCTCGTAGTCCTTCTTTTCATGGAACTTCACCATGATCGCGTTGATCTGGTCGGCGGCGCTCTCGACCAGATCGGGGTCGTCCATCTGCACGGTGAGCTGGTGGAGTTGGACGCGCTCGGCCTGGAAGCTTCCGGCGCTGCGGCGGATGAGCGTTTCACCGAAGCGTGAGCGAGCGGTGGCCAGCGGGATGTAGAGGTTGCTGTCGAGGGGCTGGCCCTCGGCACCGCCGCCGGTCTGGGGACGGGCACGTTCGACGCCGCGTTCCCGGACGATGCCGATGATCTGGTAGTAGTCGGAGCCGACCTTGACCTGCTGTGTCAGGGGATCGGTCGAGGGAAACAGGCGTTCAGCGAGGCCGGCGGTGATGACCCCGACGTTGTTCATGTAGGTCTCGTCGATCGTGCCAAGGAAGCGTCCGCGCACGACCTCGAGGCTGTTGATCTCCTGGTAAATGGGATGGGTGCCGATGATCTGGCAGGGAAGGGCCACCTGGCCGGCCCGGACTTCGTCGCGGATGATGCGCGCCGCCAGGACGCGGCGGATGCCGGGCAAGGTCTCCTGGATGCGGCCGGCGTCCTTGTAAGTGATGCCGTATTCGGAAGCCGAGCTGCGGCTGCTGGAGCCGGACGAGCCGGACGAGCCTCCGCCTTCGGCGGGTTTGACGCTGCGGATGATGATGTTGGCGCTGCCCTGCTGCTTGATCGCCTGCTGGGCCTCGTAGGATGCGCCTTCGCCGATCGCAAGCATGGCGATGACGCTGCAGACGCCGAAGATGATGCCCAGCATCGTGAGGATGGAGCGCATCTTGTGGAGCAGGAGGCTCTTGATGCCGAGCTCGACG
>JAYUUX010000329.1:0-5197 GCA_043754645.1 Verrucomicrobiales bacterium
CGACTATCCCGCTTGGAAGAAGGTCTTCGACGGCGCCGCCGGCATTCGCCGGGAGGCCGGGGAACGTTCCTACCAGGTCCTCAAGTATCAGAGCGACGCCAACAAGATCGTCCACTTCTCGGCCTGGACCTCCATCGACGACGCGCGCCGTTTCTTCGAGTCGCCCAAGCTCGTGAAGATCCGCGCCGAAGCCGGCGTGAAGGCCCCCGAGTTCATCTACCTCGAGCAACTCGAGGCGGGGACGCTGTAGACCGTTTCTCCAACTCAGCTGCGGAGCAGCGCAAGACGGTAGCCCCGGGCGTGAGCCCGGGGTTTGACGGATGAGGAAAGCGAGCTCCGGAGGAGCGGCAGAGGGGCGGCAGAGGGGCGTCTTTCGCTCCTCCGAAGCTTGGCGGGCATGAACACATCCAACCCACAGCTCACGCTGTGGGCTACTTTCTTCCGCACCGCCGGTGCTTGGTTCTTTGTTCGAAGACGTTCCCAAATCATCGTCGGCGTCTTCGGCGAAATGCGAGTATCAGCCAGCCAAAAGCCAAGCTGTTCGCGATCATCGAAACCACCAGCAGCCAGCCGGGCGTGCCTTCACCCGGCCACGCGGCGATCAGGAGCCGACGCGGAAGAAGCATCGCCCGCTCGATCCATAAGAGCCCGATGACGAGCGGGTCCGTCGGCAGCACGGACGGCGGGAGATGGGAGAAGAGGAAACCCGCGCCGCGCACCAACTGGAGCGCCAGCCAATGCGCGACGGCCCATCCGGCCAGCGGCCACCAGGGACAGCGCCGGCGCTCGTCAGCGTCGGCTCCAGAGGTCGAATTGTTCGCGGAAGACTTCACGGAGGTTTCCGGCGTGACGCTCCCACAGGGTCCGGCATTGGTCGAGGGATGGGGATTCTTCGGGCAGCTGGCCTGCGAGCAACTCGCCAAGCAGTTCATGCAGGAGCTCCGGACTCGTCGTGCAGTCGAGCAGCGGCCTCAGACGTCCGCCGATGTGCGTGGTGATGACGACCCCGTCGGCATCGCGCGTGCGCGACAACGCCCTGCGCCAGTCGAAGAATCCGAGCTGCTCTGCGCCGTCGATGAACCAGACGATGCGTTCGCCGTCGCCGGAGGACCACAGCGCATCGGTCGCCCCGATCTTCGTCGGTTGTTCGGCATGGAGGGCTTGATCGAGGGCCGCTTCGAGTTCGATGCCCTGCTTCTGCCAGCCTTGCTGGAATCGGATCATGGGTGTCTTCCATCCGTCCCGTCTGAGGCGCGCCGACAGTTCGAGCATCAGGGTCGTTTTGCCGGCGCCCTTGGGGCCGACGAGTGCGCCGCGGCCGTTGAGCTGCTGGAGACGTCGCAGCAGTTCGTCGTGCGACGGCCCGCGATAACGCAGCGCCTCGATCCGGCTGGCGCGGAATGGATTTTCAGCTGCGTGCAAAGCGGAACGAAGACTTCTTCCGTTTCGGATCAACCGTGACGGCCTGGAGCGTCAACGGCCGGCCGGTGGGTGACACGACGAGGTCCCAGCGCAGCACGGTTTCGCTGCCCGTGTCGGCGATGAACTCGATCGCCCACTTCACTGAGACCAGCCGGCCGTCGATCGACAGCGGGCCCTCCGGCAAGTCGAAGCGAAAGGGCCGGGCATCCTGGGCGTGCATGGCCGAGAAGGTCTCTGTGTGGATCACGCCGACGTCGGTGGTGCCTTTGCCTTCGGTGAACCAGAAGAGACGGACCTCGGCGGAGCGTGGCGCGGCGTCGAGCGACCATGCGGCCACGCCTTCGACGGATTCGCCGGGACGGAACGAGCGCCGGCCCCCACGCAGGCCCAGCCGGAAGCCGGCACTCTCGAGAAGCTCCTGGTCGGCGAGTCCTTCGTGGAAAACTTCAGCTGATCCATCGCCGGCCAGCAGCGTTACCGGGAATTCATCGTCCACATCGGGCCATCGGGCGATTTCTCCCGCCACGACGACGGACCATTGGAGGCGGTTCCTCGTCGCGGTGAAGCTCGGCGCCGCATCCTGCGGAATGGCGATCTCGATTTCGCCGGCGCGCATGGTCGTGTGGTCGACGGTGTCGAGAATCTCCATGCGGCTGAAGGCGCTGGTGTCCGTCGACGTCGAGGTCCCCCGCGAATAGGTGGCGGACTCGATGCCCACGAGGGTGAGACGCAGGCGGTCCATGCGGGCTACCGCGCCGGTGAAGCTCCAGCGCACGTGGAACCGTCCTCCCGCCCGCGGCCGGCCAGGTGTGATCTCCAGCCTGGGTTTCGGATTCGTAAGCGCCAGGATCTGCATGGCGAATACGATGATCAGCCCGAGTCCGATCAGGACGAATGGGATGAGGACGCCGCCGAGGAACCATTCCGGCCGGCCTTGCTGCACCGTTTTGACGAACTGAAAGATGAACACGCTGACGATGCCGTTCCAGAAGAGGGAGACCAGCAGCATGGCGATGATCTTGGTGGCCCGGCTTGTCGCTGGCTTCAGGGTGACGGAGCCGTCGGTGTCGGTGGGATCGGCGGATGCGTTGGAGACGATGGCCCGAGGTTGAACGCGGAACGCGGCGGTTGAAATGGGCGACGCGTCGGATGGGGCACGCCAACGCCGGACGAAATAGATCAGGAGACCAGCGCCGATTACGAAGAAAAGCAGGGTGAACAACCCGAAGAACACGACCGGGGAAAAACTCCGGTCCAGCACGGCTTCGGATGGATTGCGCGGATTGACGAAGGCCGTCGCGCTGCCGCCTACGGGATGGCGGCGAACCATCTGTTCCTTCGAGTCGCGCCCGCTGCTGCTGCCGGTGAAGAAAGAAACGTCGCTGGAGCGGTAGGTCTGTCCGGAGACCGCGTAGCGGAACAGGATCTCCGGCCGATAGGTGCGGCCGCCCTTGCTGCCTCGGGTCGACACGACACGGCTCACCTCCACCGTGGCCGGGGTCTCGGTCCACATTCGGGCTTCGAGGATTTTCACGGCGGGTTTGATCCCGACGAACCAGGTGGCCCCGCCGCCGACCAGGGTGAACGTCAGGCCGATGATCAACCCAATGGCGTGTCCAAGCCGTTCGGCTCGTCGACCGCTCATTTTGTCCGAAATGGCGCGAGGAGACGATTCGGGTCCGGCGCCTCGACTGAACGCGGCCCAGACCATGGATCCGCCGATGGCCACGAACACGAGGGGAATGAGGAGGAACGGGACGATGATGAACCGGCTTGGACCGCCCTGCTTCGGGGTTGGCTTGATTTCGGATTTCTTGGCCGGGTTCTGCCGGAGAACGATGGTTTCGCCGGGGAGATGGCGCCGCACGATCTCGAGCATCGCCTTGTAGCTGGCATCATGTTCCTGGTGCTGGCCGGCGATGGTCTCGCCGTCGGAAAGGATCTCGAAGCGAATCACGGCGTTGAAGCCTCCGTCCGCGCCGGTGGCGGGCACGACTTCGGAAGAGATGATGCGAGCCCGGACCTCGGGCCAGCCTTGGACCGACGATTCGCTCAGCAGCGCGAAGACGGCGAACCCGATGAACACGACTCCGAAGCCCGCGAACGCGAGCCCGAACACGGCGGAACCAATGCGGCCTCCGGTCGACGCGGCGTTGTTCATGGGCGGTTCCTTTCCGGCACGGCCCTCGTTTAGCCGATTCCGCCGGAAGGGTCTTGGGTAAAATCCGGGGGGGATCGTAATTCCCCGCCGGGGCCTGGAAGTAATGGAGCCTTGAGAGGGCTGTAAGCCGAGTTCTGTCTTCGCCGGTTGCCCGGCGGAGAGGATCATTTATCTGAGCGGCCGATACCCGGGACCCGGCTTGCGCCTTGGAGCGGGCAGCTCCGGGGTCCCCTATTTGGCCTTGCACCCGATGGGGTTTTCCGTGCCCCGACGCTTGCGCGGCGGGCGGTGGGCTCTTACCCCGCCTTTTCACCCTTGCCATCGACCGAAGCCGACGGCGGTTTTATTTTCTGTGGCACTGTCCGTCGGAGCGGCTTTCGCCGGTTCCTCCCGCGTGTATCCGACCGCCGAAGCGGAGGGTTACGCGGCATCGCGCCCTATGGTGCTCGGACTTTCCTCCCCGGTTTGCGCCGGAGCGATCCTCCGCCCTCTCAAGGTCCGCGTGGACGCTATGGCCTAGTGCGGGGGGCAGCAAGCGCCGCCTTGGAATTGTTCGACCGAAGCCGGTGACAACGGCCCGCTGACTTGGCGAAACGGGGATCCGCCCTAGTCGGACGCGAGGAGGTCCATGTCGCGCGTGTAGTAGAGGATGCGGCTGCAGTTGATGCAGGTGACGACTTCCTTGCCGGCCTTGGCGCTGTGGACGACCTGGGGGGGAAGCTTCATGTGGCAACCGCCGCACGCGTGGTGCTCGACGCTGACGATGATGCTCTCGCCCTTGGTCTTCAGCAGGCGCGTGTATTTGGCCATCGTCACTTCGTCGATCTCCGAGGTGAGGGCCACCCGGGTGGCTTCGAGGTCGGCGAGCTCCTTCTGGTAGCTGCCTTCCCGCGCGGCCAACTGGGCGAGCTCGCCATCCACGTCGGCCTTGGCGGCCGCGGCGACCTTGTTGGCTGAGGCGACCACCTTCTGCGCGGCTTCGATCTTCTCCATCAACTCGAGCTGCTGGTCGTCCAGTCCGCTGATGAGCTTCTTGGCCTTCTCGATCTCGTCGCCGTAGAGCTTATACTCGTCGTTCTTCTTCGTCTGGAGCTGCTGCGTGGCGAACTTGTCGATCTTCTGCTTGAGCGAATCGACCTCGAGTTCCAGGCCCTTGCGCGCGGTCTCGATCTGTTTCACGCCTAGTTTGGCGGCGTCGTGCGCGGCCACGGCGTTGGCCGATCTTCCGGAAGCGGCGGCGCGTTCGATCGGGATGCGGGTCAACTCGGCGCGCAGGCGCAGGATCTTGCGGTCGCGGTCCTGGAGGATCAGAAGCTTTTCGATGACGTCGAGCATGGCGGGGCGACTGGGTTGATGTGGGCGGACGCTATCGGCGGGGTCTGGCAGCGTCAACCGAAGCGGCGGGAAATCTCCCGGGCTTGCCGCTGAACGTGTTGTTTGGTCCCCGGATCGGGGATTCCCGGCATGGCGATTGGACCAGGGCGGGCAAGCCCGAACCGGTCGCAGGTTTGACGGGAGGAATTCCAAATCGGGCTTCTTCTCCTTCCGCCTCCTTCTAGACTTGGGCCGTGCAAAAGTCTGCCGTCGCGCGCTGGCGGGCCGATTTCTTCGCCG
>JAYUUX010000330.1:0-2736 GCA_043754645.1 Verrucomicrobiales bacterium
CCGCGCGGCAGACCATCGAGAGCTTTCGCAAATGGTTTCCCAGGTAGAATTTTTCGCACCGCTCAACTGACCTCGGACAACGGACCCCTTTCTCAATGCTCAAGACCCAGCTCATCCATCCTGAAATCCTCCGCGTCCTCGCGCGGGCCGGACACCACGGCAAGGTCCTCATCGCCGACGGCAATTATCCCGCGTCGACCAAGAAGGGTCCGAACGCCGAAGTCATCTGCATGAACCTTTCGCCCGGCCTCATCACCTGCGCGCAGGCCTTGCGGGCCGTGCTCAGCGCCGTGCCGGTGGATTCGATCCACACCATGGGCATCCCGGCCGACGATCCCTACGCGAAATACGGCGAGCCAGCGGCCTGGGGTCAATTCAAGACCATCATCAAGCAGGCCGGTCCCAAGACGAAGATCGAGCCCTTCATGAAATGGGACTTCTACAAGGCCGTCGAATCCGCCGACCACGTCCTCACCATCCAGACAGGCGACGACGCGCTGTGGGCCAACGTCCTCATCAGCATCGGCTCGCGTCCGCCTGACCGGCAGCTCAAGTAGTTTTGAAAGACATGGATTCCACGGACGGCCACGGATGGAATCTGTTTCGGTCCGTGGCGATCCGTGAAATCCGTGTCCAAGAATTTTCCCATGCAAACCCGTCCCCTCGGCAAAACCGGTCTCAAGCTTCCCATCCTCAGCTTCGGGGCGTCGTCGCTCGGCGCGGAGTTCCGCAGTGTGAAGCTCGACGAAGCGCTCGACAGCGTCCGCGTCGCCCTCGACTGCGGCCTGAACTTCATCGACACCTCGCCGTTCTACGGCCGGGGCATGAGCGAAGTCCTGTTGGGCATCGCGCTGAAGGGCGTTCCGCGCGACAGCTACACGCTCTGCACCAAGCTCGGCCGCTACGATCTGCCGCACTTCGACTTCAGCGCCAAGCGTGTGGCCGAGTCCGTGGATGTTTCCCTGCACCGCCTTGGCACCGACCATCTCGACATCGTGCTCTGCCACGACATCGAGTTCGTCCCCATGCAGCAGATCGTCGATGAGACGATTCCGGCGCTGAAGAAGATCCAGCAGTCCGGCAAGGTCCGCTTCATCGGCTTCAGCGGCTATCCGCAAAAGATCTTCCGCTTCATCTGCGACCAGGCCGACGTGGAATGCGTGCTGAGCTACAACCAATACACGCTCCAGAACACGCGCTTCGCCGACGAGACCATCCCCTATCTCAAGTCCAAGGGCGTGGGCGTGATGACCGCCGGCCCCTTCAGCGCCCGCCTGCTGACCAACGCGCCGTTGCCCGTCTGGCTGAAGGAACCCGAGGAAGTGAAAGCCGCCGCCCGGGCCGCCGCCGCCCACTGCGCCAGCAAGGGCGTCGACATCGCCAAGTTGGCGCTCCAATTCAGCCTCGCGAACCCCGACATCACCACGACCGTCAGCGGCAGCGCCAACCCGAACAACATCCGCAACTGGGCGAAGTGGGCCGCCGAGCCCATCGACCAGCAACTCCTCGCCGAAGTGCTGGAGATCTTCCGTCCCGTGAAGAACCTCGGGCATAAGGAAGGCTTGCTGAAAAACAACTGACCGGAGCGTCGTGTGCCGGCTCGGCATATGTTTCAGTGAACCTTTGGCCCGGGTCGACCTTCCGGATTCTGTCTGAAGCACCAACGGTGCGGCCTCAATCCAGCCCAGGGCAACGCCCTGGGATAGCGCGTGAGAAAACGACCTCAGCCCTGAAAGGGCGGCACATCGGAATCGTCGTGAGATTGTCCCGCCCTTTCAGGGCTCTTGAAGGTCTGCCCGACTAAACCCAGGGCGTTGCCCTGGGCTGGCTTATGGCTGGGCCTTCAGCCCGAGGATTCGTCGTTGACCAACACCGGACAGCTAACGCTCTTTCGGGAACAGCAGTCCCATGAAATCCCGCTCACACATCCTCGCCATCCTGTTCGGAGTCTTCGTTTGCCAAGAAATCTTGGCTCGCGACGAAGACCCGCCTTGGCCCCAGATCCAATCCAACCCGGTTGGTCAACTGGTGGCGACGTGCGAGGCCACGAATGCGATCATCCGCTACAACCTCGATGGTCGACCGCCGACCAAGGACGACGGCGTTTGGTTGGCGCCCGTCGATCTCCCGGTCGGCTACAAGCTGGCTGCCAGGACATTTATAACCGGAACGACGAACCAGAGTGCCGTCACCACGTCGATCACGTCTTCCTCCGGTTCATCGCCGCGCAAACCGTCCACCCTTGTCCCCATCACCCAGAACCGCGATTGGCGCGTCTACGACTGGGCGGAACGCCACGCGGCCTGTGTCGCGTTGATGAATGAGCGGAAGCCGGAGATCGTCATGTTGGGCGATTCCATCACGCACTTCTGGGGCGGCGAACCCGTCTCCGGCCGTCGCACCGGCACCAATGAATGGAACCGCCTCTTCACCGGGCGTCGTGTGGTCAATCTCGGCTACGGGTGGGACCGGACGGAGAACGTCCTCTGGCGGCTGACGCACGGCGAGTTCGACGACGTCGAACCCGATGTCGTGGTCGTGATGATCGGGACGAACAACATCGGCCTGGACACGCCCGAGGAGATCGCCGCCGGCATCAAGGCCATCTGCGACGAACTTCATCGCCGCTCCAAGCGGACGCGCATCCTGCTCCTCGGCATCTTTCCGCGTGGCGCCAAGCCCGACGCCACCCGGGCCAAGATCGCCGAAGTGAACGAGCGTATCGCCAAACTCGAC
>JAYUUX010000331.1:0-3636 GCA_043754645.1 Verrucomicrobiales bacterium
TTCAGGGACGAAACGGGTCGGCGAAGACGGACCACGGCAACTGGACGGGCTGCGGTCCCCGGGCATTGACCTGCCGTGTATCTAGAATTTTACGGGCTCAAAGAGCCGCCCTTTACGATTACGCCGAACCCGCGGTTCCTGTTCTTCAGCGACAAGCACCGCGAGGCGTTCAACCACCTGCTCTACGGCATCCGCGAGCGGAAGGGCTTCGTGCAGCTCACCGGCGAAGTAGGCGCGGGCAAGACCACGCTCTGCCGCGCCCTGCTCAACGAACTCGGCCCCAACTACTCCACCGCGCTCATCCTCAATCCGGTCCTCGATTCCAACGGCCTGATGAAGTGCATCGCCATGGAGTTCGGCATCGATGTGAAGGGCCTGGACCGGCTGGAGACGCTGGCCAAGCTCAACGAATTTCTCCTCAACCAGGTCGAGCACGGCCGCGAATCCGTCCTCATCATCGACGAAGCGCAGGATCTGACGAACGAACTGCTCGAGGAGGTCCGCCTGCTGTCCAATCTCGAAACCGACGAACGCAAGCTCCTCCAGATCGTCCTCATGGGACAACCGGAACTCCGTGACCGGCTCGACCAGTATTCGCTGCGCCAGCTTCGCCAGCGCATCACCGTGCGGTTTCACCTGCGCGCGCTGACGATGACCGAAGTCGGCAGCTACCTTTCGCACCGTCTCGCCATCGCGGGCGCCAAGGGCCTTCCCCAATTCACCGCGCCGGCCGTCTGGCGCATCCACCAATACAGCGGCGGCATTCCGCGCCTCGTGAACGGCCTCGGCGACAAATGCCTGCTCGCGGGCTTCGTCGAGCAGGCGGGCAAGATCGACTTCCGCATGGTCGGCCGCGCCATCCGCGAACTCGAAGGAGAGATCCACGCATGAGCCTCATCAACGACGCGCTGAAACGCGCCAGCACCAATCCCAAACCCGCCGCATCCATCGCCGCGGCTTCCGAGCCCGCGATGGTTGCCGTGACCGCGGCTTCGCTCGCGGCAAAGCCACGACAAGGAACTCCCGTGGCCATGGTCGCGGGAATGATCGCGCTCACCTTGATCGCCGGATGGTTCTTCCTGAAGTGGCGTGAAGCATCGTCAGGCCAACAGACCGTCCAAGTCGCCTCGTCCACAAAACCCGCTCCAACGCCGGCCACGAACGTCCAAACTCCTCCGCCCGCAACACCGGTCGCCAAGACATCGGCTCCAGCGGCAACCGGCGCTCCCAAACCGCCGGCAACCCCGGTCGCTGCAGTCGTTCGACCTGGAGCTGCACCGCAAGCCGCTGCTCCCGCCAAGATTCCCGCGCCTGCAGTTGCAGCCGCACCACCAATAGTCGTTCCGCAACCGACGGTCGCTCCTGCGGCCGCTCAAGTGAAAAACGAGCCGCAGCCCATGCCCGAGCTGAAACTCCAGGCCATCGTGTTCCGGATGAAGAATCCGAGCGCGTTGATCAACGGCCGCCACGTCGAAGTCGGCGACGATGTTTCCGGTGCTCGAGTGACCGAGATCCAACGGACGACCGTCATCATCGAGTGGCAGGGACAGAAAACGCCGCTGCAGATGAAGTAAGGGGGCTGAGGGACGAAGGATCCCGCTCAACGACTCTCCTCACCGGGGTTGACCTACGACGGCGCTTCGCCACCTTCTCCTCCGTCAACGCCATGAGCCTTCTCCCCACATCCGTTCGCCAGTCGCCGTTGCTGATCCGCACGGTGCCGTTTGTCGTCTTCGTCGTGCTGACGGCGATGCAGGGCTGGTTTGGCGAAGCGGGAAAGTATTGGGTCTACCTCGCCAAGACCCTCGTTGGCGCTTGGTGCGTCTGGGAAATGCGCGGGCTCGTAGCAGAAATGAAGTGGAAGTTTTCCTGGGAGGCCATCGTCGTCGGAGTCGGCGTGTGCGTAATGTGGGTGGCCATCGATCCCTACTACCCGATGCAGGACGCGGTCCTCCACAAGATCGGGATCGGCAGCGAACCCAAGCCGGCGCCTGCCTGGAACCCATTCGCCCAATTCGGCGATGGAACCGCTCTCGCCTGGCTCTTCGTGGTGGTGCGGACGCTCGGACCGGCCCTCGTTGTTCCCCCACTGGAGGAAGTGTTCTTCCGCTCGACCATCTACCGCTATGTGGTCAATCCGGACTTCGAGAAAGTGGACCATCGAAAATTCCACTGGCCGGCCTTCATTATCACGTCGTTGATCTTTGCCTCCATACACCATCAATGGCTCGCGGGCATCCTCTGCGGCTTTGCCTACCAGGGACTGGTGTTGTGGAAAGGCCGTCTCAGCGACGCCATCGCCGCCCACGCCATCACCAACTTCCTCCTCTCCGTCTGGGTCGTCTGGAAAGGCGCGTGGCAGTTCTGGTGATCCATTCGGCTTGTTCCCCGTTCGATGTTCAGTGTGGGTTGTTCGATGTTGGATGTTCCGGAGCATCGAACGACCAAGACGGACTTGCCGGGCGAGGAGGGTTGCCACCCATGGCCCGGCCTACGAAAAGCAAAACGGGCGGACTCGCGTCCGCCCGTCTGCTGAAACTGGTCCGCTCTTGGAAACTTACTTCAGCTTCGCGAGCACTTCCTTCACGGCGGCGAAATTCGGGAGATCCTTCGGCGTCGGGGTCTGCTCGGCGTATTGGATGACACCGGCCTTGTCGACGACGAACGCCGCGCGGGCCGAGCTGTCACCAACTCCGGCGAGCATCGGGAACACGACGTCGTAGGCCTTGGTGGTGGCCTTGTTCAGGTCGCTGACGAGCTTGACGGTGATCTTCTCCTTAGTGGCCCACGCTTCCTGCGCGAACGGGCTGTCCACGCTGATGCCGATGACGTCCGCATTGAGGTCGGCGTAGACGCTCAGGCCATTCGAGATGTCGCACATTTCGGCGGTGCAGACGCCGGTGAAGGCGAGCGGGAAGAAGAGGATGACGGTGTTCTTCTTGCCGAAGTTCTCGCTCAGCTTGACGTCCACGAGGCCGGAGGCGGTCTTGGACTTGAGGGTGAAATCTGGGGCTTTGGTTCCGACGGTCAGTGCCATAAGTAATCAGGTTGGTTTGGTGAACAGCGTTTAACGCCGGGATAGATAGGGGCCGGCTCGCGGCGCGTCAAATGAAGCGTGGTGTCGGATACCGGATGCCAGATACCGGATTCCGGATGTCCGGTTCGCGCACCCGGCATTTTTGATCAGGGATCTGGTATCTGGCATCAGGTATCGACCCCGCTCCTGTCACGGCGCCGTCCGCACCTCGGCGACGTGCTTCTCGTGCTTTCTGTCGTGGTAGATTGAGGAGGCGGCAAATCAACTTTGCCGTGACCATGGGACGCTGAACCTTGGCGCAGGAACGAGGAAGCGGTTCAGCTCGATGGAAGTGCACTCGCAAGCATCTGCATGAGTCCGCTTGGAACCGGAAGCCCGAAACCCACTCCAATCAACCAAGCACAGCGAAATAGGAACTTTGATCTGTCGATCACAGGCAAGATCACTCCTGAGCTTACGCAAAGGGCTCCTACACCCAACGCTACCCAAAACTCGGGAACATCCCTTCTGCCGGAGCCAAAGAAATGAACCAATTGGTCGTGGCAATGCGCATCCAGAATCGTGAAGACACCGAATCCAAGGACAATTCCGAGCGCAAC
>JAYUUX010000332.1:0-3405 GCA_043754645.1 Verrucomicrobiales bacterium
GTGGACGCGACGAAAATCGGCGTGGCTCCAGCAATGCCGGGACGGAACCACGGCGACGCTACTCGGCGCGGCGGACGATCCGCCCGGGGCGAGCCTTGGTGTGGGTGTCGTTGTCGACGACCTGCGAGCCGTTCACGTAGACCGCACGGAAGCCGGTCGCATAGGCGTGGGGAGTTTCAAACGTGGCGGAGTCGCCCACCTTTGCGGGATCGAGCACCACGATGTCCGCCCACGCGCCTTCGCGCAGGACGCCGCGGTCCTTGATGTGGAACGTGGTCGCGGGCAGCGAGGTCATGCGACGGATCGCCTCCTCCAGCCGGATCAGTTTCAGCTCGCGCACGTAGCGGCCGAGCACGCGGGCGTTGTTGCCGTAGCCGCGCGGATGTGGCACTCCGGCCTGCCATTCGCGCACGCTGGCATCGCTGGCGAACATGGTGTTCGGATGCTGTAGGAAGGCGCGGAGATCGTCCTCGTTCATGCCGTGGAAAACACCGGAGGCGCCGCCGCGCGACTCGATGTCGAGGATGAGTTCGATCTGTTCGTTGAGCGAATCCGAGCCGCGCTTCTTCTTGGCCGCTTGGACGATGTTCAATCCGTTGAGCGACGGATCGGCGGAATAGGACGCGATGACGGCGTAGGCGTAGTCGGAGCGTTTGGAGTCCTTCAGCTTGCGCTTCATCTCGGCCGCGATCTTGGCCTTATTCGCCGGGTCAGCGATGCGCTCCTTGAACTTCGCGCGGCCACCTTCGCGCGATTCTTCCGGGATCAACTGGCTGATGCCGGTGCTGGAGGCGGTGTAGACGTATTGGTCCTGCGTGATGTCGAGGCCCTCGGCACGCGCGCGTTCGATCGCGCCGAGGAAGTCGTCATGCCGGCCCCACATGGGTTTGCCGGAAAGTTTGATGTGGGAAACATGCGCGGGCAGGCGCGCCTCGCGGGAAATGCGGAAGAGTTCGTTCACCGCGTCGAACACGCCCTTGCCCTCGTCGCGCATGTGGCTGGCGTAGATGCCGCCTTGGGCCGAGGCCGCCTTGGCCAGCTCGATGATTTCGTCGGTCTTGGAGAACGTTCCGGGCAGGTAGATCAGACCCGTCGACAACCCGAGCGCCCCGTCCTTCATCGCCTTGTCGACCATGGCCCTCATCTTCGCCAGTTCCTCGGCCGTGGGAGGACGCATGAACGACCCGCCCATGACCCGCGACCGCACCGTGCCGTGGCCGATGAGGGTGGAGACGTTGACGGAGAAGTTCGTGGCCTCGATGCGTTTGAAGAACGCGCCCACATCGGCGGCGGAGGAACCGCAGTTGCCCAGCACGAGCGTGGTCACGCCCATGCGCGCGAAGTTCTCCGCCAACGGCAAGTCGTCGATGTTCTCCGCGTGTGTGTGGACGTCGATGAAGCCCGGCGTGACCACGAGGCCCGTCACATCGACCACGGACTTGGCCGCTCCCAGTCCGCGACCAATGGCAGCGATGCGGCCGTCCTTGATGGCGACGTCGGCAAAGCGCGCGGGGTTGCCCATGCCGTCGATGACGCGCCCGCCGCGCAGAAGGACGTCAAACTCGGCGCGAGCTGAAGAAACAACGGCGAGAAAGACACCGGAGAAAATGAGGAAAGCCCGCAACACAGAGTGAGGCTGGGGCCAGCGGAGTTCCCCGGCGAGTCGACAAAAGGGGAAACCTCCGGGGCCGACGACTTGGGGCTTGTCGGCCGCGTGACGACAGGCTGGTATTTGGGCACCGAGGAAATCCAACCGCCCAACGATATGGTTGAAATCAAAGTGCTCTGTCCGTGCGGAACGAAGTTCAAATTCGACACCGAACCGGTCGACCGGCGTATCGCCGCCCCCGTGCAGTGCCCTAGCTGCGGCGAGGACGCGACCGCGTTGGCGAATGCTCAGTTGGCGACGCTGCAACCCGCGCAGCCTGTGAAGACCGGACTGTCCATCGCCCGGCCGGTTCCCGTCGTTCAAGCAGCTCCGGCTCCAGCGGTCTCGGAGGAAGGGTTGGAGCCGTTGAAGTCCGCTTCTCCGCGAAAGTCTTCGCTACGTCCGGCGGTCACGCTTCCTTCCACGGAGCCGAGCCTGCCATTGGCCATCACGGGTGCTTTGGTGGGTGGCCTGCTGGGCATGTTGATCTGGTATGGCGTGCTCCGATACACCGGAATCTCAGTCGGCTGGATCGCGTGGGGAGTCGGTGCCGCGACGGGGCTTGGAGCAAAACTCTTCGGCCGAGGCGGCAATACGGCGTTCGCCGCCGTCGCCGCGATCACCGCATTGGTGGCTATCCTAGGCGGGAAATATCTCGCCATCTCGCACCGCCTCGACAATGAGATCGTGAAGGTCCTCTCGGGTGCCTACGACGAACGCTACGCCCTCGCCAAGGCGGTCGAGAACGTCGCGTCCGACGACGACATGCGGGCTGTATTGCTCAAGCAGGCGGAAAAGGAAGGCGAGAAGATGGAAGCCGACGACATCACGGCGGAGGACGTCGCGGAGTTCCGCAAGGACGAGCTGCCGGAACTCAAGGATCTGCTTTCCGGAAAACTGGACCGCGCAGGTTTTGAGAAACGGCTCGTCAGCAGGGTGAAGGAGACCATTCCGTTCTCAGTCCTGATGAAGGCATCGTTCACTTGGCTTACCCCGATCTGGATATTGCTGGGACTGGGCAGCGCCTGGAAGATCGCGTCGGGTGAAGAATAGCTTTTCCGTGTGTGGACAAACGAAACGGGCGCGGCCGATGCCGCGCCCGATTTTTCTTTCGGAAGGATTGAGGCTACTTAGGCGAGGACCTTGCGGCACGC
Organism: Verrucomicrobiales bacterium; assembly: GCA_043754645.1. Taxonomy (GTDB): domain Bacteria; phylum Verrucomicrobiota; class Verrucomicrobiia; order Limisphaerales; family CANJSG01; genus CANJSG01. Next base: position 2,803 of record JAYUUX010000332.1, read on the forward strand.
GGTCTGGAGCGCTCTCAGGTTCGCCACGGACTTGGCCTCAATGTAGCAGCGGATCATGGGCTCGGTGCCGCTGGCGCGGAAGGCGACCCATTCACGGTTGGGTAGTAGGAATTTGAAGCCGTCGGTGGTGATGAACTTCTCCACCTTGATCCCACCTATGTCACTGAGACCGGCCTTCAGCTTGCCGAGCAGGGCGTCCTTGGTCTCGGGGTTGATTTTGACATTGATACGGGTGGTGTGGAATTCGCCGGTGTGTTTCTCCAGCGCCTTGAGAATCTGACCGAGCGACTTCTTCTCCGTGGCGACTAACTCGGCCATGAGCAGGCACGCGAGCACGCCGTCCTTCTCGGGCACATGGCCCTTCACGCTCAGCCCGCCGCTCTCTTCGCCGCCGACGATGATAGGTTCGCTCTCCATGAGCGTGCCGATGTGTTTGAAGCCGACGGGTGTCTCGTGAAGCTTCACGCCGAGCAGCTCGGCCACGGCATCCACCTGATGACTCGTAGGCACGGTGCGGACGACCGCGCCGGTCCAGCCGCGGTTCTTCTTCAAGTGATAGAGTGCGAGCGCGAGAATCTGGTTCGGTGTGAGCCAGGTGCCGTC
>JAYUUX010000333.1:0-2041 GCA_043754645.1 Verrucomicrobiales bacterium
CGTCGGCGCCTTCGCCTGGCACAACATCGGACGCGTGTTCGATGCCGCCAAGGTGCGCTGGCAGAACTCGTGGTTCGCCGCGGACGTGTTCAGCTCCAAGATCGTCCTTCCCGACGACAACAACCTGAACGGCTGGAACGACTACAACTTCTTTTCGGGTGTCCACCTCACGACCAGGAAGATCCCGAAGAACCTGACCGAGCTCTACTTCTTCGCCCGCAACGACGAGCGCGGCAGCACGGCCGCGAACCCGGGCGCGTTCGCCCCGTTCCAATACGCCGCTCCGTTCGCCCGTGACATCTACACGGCCGGAGCCCGCTTCCGGTCGGCCACCAACGAACTCGGCAACTGGGACTACACGGTCGAAGGCGCCTACCAGTTCGGCAACTGGAAACCCGCCGCCGCCAGCGTCCGTCAAGACCATCAGGCCTACGCCTTCGTGGCCAATCTGGGCTACACCTTCGCGGAGACCTTCGGCACGCCGCGTGTCGCGCTCGAATACGCCTTCGGCTCCGGCGACAGCGATCCGACCGACAACAAGCATGAGACCTTCGACAACCTGTATCCCACGAACCACAAGTTCTACGGCTACATGGACTACTTCTCGTGGCAGAACCTCCACGACGTCCGCGCGATCTACCAGATGCGGCCCCACCCGCAGATCTCGATCGCTGTCGAAGGCCATCTCTTCTGGGTCGCGGATACTGCGGACAATCTCTACAACGTCGGCGGTGTCGCCCGCGGTGCGGGTGCCAATGCGGCGGGATTCGGACGAAACACGGGCTACGACAACTTCGTCGGATCCGAGATCGACGTCGTGGTGGGCTACGCCGCCACCAAGTTCGCCGCGGTCGAAGCGGGCTACGGCCACTTTTTCCCGGGCAGCTACGTCGACAGCACCTGGCAAAACTCTGGAGGCTCGGCCGGCGGCGACTGGTTCTATCTGCAGACTGTGATCCGATTCTGATTCCTGGGTTGGTAGGTCAGCGAGTGTGGGCGGTCGGGCTTTTGTCCGGCCGCCTTTTCTTTTCTTCAGCCGTGCCGGACCGGACAGCGCACCGATTGACTGGCTCAAAACGACCAACCTGTCGCCCTGCCGCCAGCCAGGGGCCTTCCTCCAAGCCGGGCGCGATCGCGCGGTTAAGTCGAAAATGCGCCGCAGGGTTTCCCGAAGGCGCGGTGCCTCGGCTCGGACCGTTCCTCCATTTGAAAGCCAGTCGGCCGGATCTTGGATGGATGAACGCCATTCATCGCGGCAATGAACACGATGAACCAAATTGAATCGCACCGTTCCCCTCCGCGGCGTCCGGCCTGCTTCCCCCGGCAACTGTGCCGGTGCTTTCCCCGACATCTAGACGCAGCAATCGATTCCCTGCCGCATCGTCCGGCGGTGTGGAAGAATTGTCCGCTGCGGTCAGTTCTCCGGTCGACCAACTCCTGGCCGAGCAACGTCATCTCACCCCGGTCGACCGGTTCGCCCGGATCCATGAGGCTGGAACCCACCCCAGAACAACAAGCCAATACCGGGAGCTTATCCCCTCATCCAGACCGGGGGTTGGACAACAATTCGCGTTCGAGGTCGACATCGACAAGTGCTCCGGCTGCAAGGCATGCGTCACAGCCTGCCACGCGTTGAATGGGCTGGAGGACGATGAGTCCTGGCGCAGCGTCGGTCTTCTGGTCGGCGAAGAACCAGTGGTTCCAGCCGCAAATCCCGCCGAAGGCGTTCCGATCTCCTTCAAGCAATCCGGCATCCGGCATCCGGCATCCGGCATCAGCCCTCCCACCGCCCTCCAGCGCACGGTCACGACAGCCTGCCACCACTGTGTCGATCCTGGCTGCCTCAATGGCTGTCCCGTGCTCGCCTACGAAAAGGATCCCGTCACGGGCATCGTCCGGCATCTCGATGACCAGTGCATCGGCTGCCAGTATTGCGTGATGAAATGCCCCTACGAGGTGCCTCGCTACTCCAAGCGCCTTGGCATCGTCCGCAAGTGCGACATGTGCCACGGGCGGTTGAGCACCGGCGAAGCGCCCGCCT
>JAYUUX010000334.1:0-3002 GCA_043754645.1 Verrucomicrobiales bacterium
CTTCGCGTCCAACAGGATCTTGTCGTCGAGCGAACTGTCGCCGAAGCGTTCGTTGCGGTCGCGGGTGTGGATGCGCGTCGACGTGCCGCTCGGATCCACCTGGTAGAGGAGCTTGCCGAGGTCGACGGCCGCGACCTTCTCGCGGATCTCGATCGGAAACTCGTCGGTCGGGCGGCGCTTGAGCAGGTCGGTGCGGCCCACGATTTCGTCGAGCTTGCGGTAGCCGAGTTGGGCCATGATCTCGCGGACCTCCTGCGCGACGCCGTTGAAGAAGGCGACGACGTTCTCGGGTTTGCCGCGGAACTTGAGCCGGAGCTCCTCCTTCTGCGTGGCGACGCCGACCGGACAGGTGTTGAGATGGCAGACGCGGAACATCGCGCAACCCGCGGCCACGAGGGCGGCGGTGCCGAAGTTGAACTCCTCGCCGCCGAGCAACGCGGCCATGACGATGTCGCGACCGGTCTTCATCCCGCCGTCGGTCCGGAGAACGACGCGGGAACGAAGATCGTTCAACATCAGCGTCTGGTGCGCTTCGGCCAATCCGAACTCGAACGGACCTCCGGTGTGCTTGATGGAGCTGAGCGGCGACGCGCCGGTGCCGCCGTCATGTCCGGAGACGAGGACGACGTCGGCATAGGCCTTGGCCACGCCGGCCGCGACGGTGCCGACGCCGGCGGATGCGACGAGCTTGACGCAGACTTTGGCGCGCGGATTGACCTGCTTGAGGTCGTAGATCAGCTGCGCGAGGTCCTCGATGGAATAGATGTCGTGGTGCGGCGGCGGCGAGATGAGCGGCACGCCGGGCACGCTGTGACGGAGCTTGGCGATCAGGACGGAGACCTTGTGGCCGGGGAGTTGGCCGCCTTCGCCGGGCTTGGCGCCCTGGGCCATCTTGATTTCGATCTCGGAAGCGCTCGCGAGGTATTCGGGCGTGACGCCGAAACGGCCGGACGCGACCTGCTTGATGGCGGAATTGCGTTCCGTGCCGTAGCGCGTCGGGTCTTCGCCGCCTTCGCCGGAGTTCGACTTGCCGCCGATCTGGTTCATGGCGATCGCGAGGCACTCGTGAGCTTCGGGCGAGAGCGCGCCGAGGGACATGCCGGCGGTGGTGAAGCGGCGGCGGATGTCCTCGACGGGTTCAACCTCGTCGATGGGGACCGGCGCGGGCGCGGAGACGAAGTCGAGCAGGTCACGCGGGCTGATGGGCTCGCGCTTGTTGACCGTCTCCATGTATTTAGTGAACTCCTCGCGTTTGCCGCCGCTCTTGATGAAGCGGTGGAGCGTGAGCACGACCTGCGGGTTGAAGGCGTGGAACTCGCCACGGCCGCCCTTGGCGACCTTGTAGTTGCCGCCGTCGTCGAGCGCAGCGGATTCAGGCGCGCCATAGCCGGCCTGGTGGCGGCGCATCGCGTCGTCGCCGATCTGCTTGAGGCTGATGCCGCCGACCTGCGAAACGGTGCCGAAGAAGGCGAGGTCGATGACTTCCTGCGCGACGCCGATTGCTTCGAAGGTCTGGGCGCCGCGATAGCTGGCGATCGTGGAGATGCCCATCTTCGACATGATCTTGAGCAGGCCGTTCTCGATGGATGAGCGGAAGTTGGAGACCGCCTTGTCGAGGGTGATGGGGCCGTATTCGCCGGCTTCGATGGCTTGGCGGATCGTGTCGATGGCGACGTAGGGATTCACCGCCGACGCGCCGAAACCGACGAGGCAGGCGAAATGGTGGACGTCACGTGATTCACCCGACTCGCAGATGATCGAACAGCGCAGGCGCTTGCCTTCGCGGATCAGGTGGTGGTGAACCGCGCCGACGGCGAGGAGCATGGGGATCGGGGCCTTGGAGGCCTCTGCGCCACGGTCGCTCAGGATCAGGATGGTCTTGCCGGCGTCGACGGCGGCGGATGCGCGACGACAGAGATCCTTCAACGAAACCTCCAGATCGGCGGAGCCAACCTGGGCGTTGAATAGGGCCAACAACGTCTCCGACTGGAAGGCGGGATCATTGATCTGGCGGACCGCCTGCAGCTCGTAGTCGAAGAGGAACGGGCTGTCGACGTGGACGAGCTTCGCGTGCTCCGGGGTCTCGGTCAGCCACGAGTGGCGGCGCCCGAGGCTGGTCGAAAGCGACATGACGATCTTCTCGCGGATCGAGTCGATCGGCGGATTCGTCACCTGGGCGAAGAGCTGCTTGAAGTAGTCGTAGAGCAGACGCGGGCGCTTCGAGAGGAAGGCGAGGGGAGTGTCGTCACCCATCGAACCGACGGGCTCCTGGCCGGTCGTGGCCATCGGCTTGAGGAGTTCCTTCAACTCTTCGTTGTCCCAGCCGAAGGTGATCTGCTGGAGCGTGAGGTCGAGCAGGTTGACCGGCTTGAAGTCGGCGCCGAAGGGTTTGGCGTGTTCGGAGAGCGAGAACTGCTGCTCCTTGCACCACGCGGCGTAGGGCTTGAGGCCGGCGACGTGGGCCTTGCATTCGTCGTTGGTCAGCAGCTTTCCGGTCGTGGTGTCGATCGCGAGGATCTTGCCCGGCCCGAGGCGGCCTTTCTGCACGACCTTCTTTTCGTCGAGCGGAACGACGCCGGCTTCGGAGCCCATGACGAGGAGCCCGTCCTCGTAGACCTTGAAACGCGCGGGCCGGAGGCCGTTGCGGTCGAGCGTGGCGCCGACATAACGGCCGTCGGTGAACACGACGGCGGCCGGGCCGTCCCAGGGTTCGTTGAGGCACGAATGGAAGTTGTAGAAGCCCTTCAGGTCGGCGGGCATGTCGGACATCTTCTCCCACGCTTCAGGCGCGAGCATCATGACGCTGTGGAGGACGTCGCGGCCGCTGAGCTGGAGGAGCTCGAGGGCGTTGTCGAGGGCCGCGGAGTCGGAGCCGCCGGGCTGGATGACGGGCTTGAGATGCTGGATGTTGTCGCCCCAGATCTCGGAGGTCATCTCGCGCTCGCGCGCGGCGGTCCAGTTCTTGTTCCCCATGAGCGTGTTGATCTCGCCGTTGTGCGCGA
>JAYUUX010000335.1:0-9137 GCA_043754645.1 Verrucomicrobiales bacterium
CGATCCTCGCAGCGGGAATGCCCTGACCATGCTGCTCCGACAAATCCTCAAGAGCATCGGCCCGATCGACGTCTCTGGTTCCGTCAACCGGCAGGTGACGCTCGTGACAACCGATCCGCGCGGCGTCATCCCGGGCGCGCTCTACGTCTCCCATGGCGAGGCCAACGAGTCGGAATTCGTCCGCGCCAGCATCGCCACCAGCCGCGGCGCGGTCGCGGTGGTGTGCCGTGACTCGAGCCAGCTTTCGGCGCGTTCCACCCGCATCCGCGTCGCCGATCCGTCGCTCGCCCTGGCCCGTGCGGCGGCGGCGTTCTTCGGATATCCGGCTCTCAAGCTGCAGATCTACCGCTTTGTTCCCGGGGAGGATTCCGCCGCCAACGCCTATCGCGCCCGCCAGATCCTGGAGCTCCAAGGGATCAAGACCGGATTGATCACGCCGTTCGTCAGCCAGATCGGAGAGCGGGAGCATCCCGCCCAACCGCGCGCGTTGAACGGAATGGATTTCCAGCGCCTCCTTTCGGAAATGGTCGAGCACGGCTGCCGCGCCTGCATCGTCGATGGCTCCGTCGCGGACGTTTCCAAGGTTTTTGGCGCCGGCCCGGTCCGATGGTTTCAGGTCAGGACGATTGGGGAAGTCCTGCGTCCGCTGGGCCTGGAATGGAATGACGGGACCGATGCGTCGGCGATCCCCTGCCCGGGCCGTGAAGAGCAGATCGACTGTGGCCAGAAGTTCGAAGTGATGGTCGAGCGGGCCGAAACTCCGCTTCGCCTGGAGCGTGTCCTTCGCTCCGTCCGGCGCAGGGTCCGCGGCCACATCTACGTCGTCTTCGGCGGCAAGGCCTCCCACACCGCCGAACAGCGCTCCGGATACGGCCATGTCATCGGGCGATTCGCCGAAGCCGTCTGGATCACAACGGATGACCCGGCCAACCATTCGCCGTCGGACTTGGCCGAGGAAATCGCGTTCGCATGGCGCCAGGTCCGGCCGGAGCCCGCGCACCGGCAGACGGATCGTTCCATGGCCATCCGGTCCGCGCTCTGGCGATGCCGCCAAGGTGACGCCCTTGTGGTGGCCGGCAAAGGGGCCGAGACTTTCAACATCCTCGCGGACACCGTCGTCCCGTTCGACGACCGCGAAGAATGCCGCGACTGCCTGAACCAGCTTGGGTTCGGGGCCGAAGCAGGCGTGCGGGCGGTGATCGAATGAACCCGCTCAACCTCCAGTTTGTGGCGGAGTCGACCGGAGGCCGGATCCTGTCGGGCTCAACGGACGTGGAGGTTTGCCGCGTGTGCACGGACTCGCGCCAGGTTCTCCCCGGAGACCTGTTCGTCGCTCTGCGCGGCGACCGGTTCGACGCGCATGACTTCATCGCGGGCGTCGCGTCGGCCCATTCCGTCGCGTTGTTGGTCGATGAGGCCAAGGCGCACCTCGTTCCCCCGGGGGTCCCGGCGGTCCTGGTTCCCTGCACGCGCAAGGCTCTCGGGGCTTTGGCCGCCGCGTATCGCCGCGGGTTCTGCATGCCGGTGGTGGCCGTGTGCGGATCCAACGGCAAGACCAGCACCAAGGAACTGATCGCCGCCGTGCTATGTGAAAAGGGTCCGTCCGTCGCAAGCGAGGCGAGCTTCAACAACGACATCGGCGTCCCGCTGACGCTCCTGCGGATCGAGTCCGGCCACAGGTCGGCGGTGCTCGAAGCGGGCACCAACCATCCGGGCGAGCTCCGGCCGTTGCTCGAATCCATCGCGCCCTCGATCGGCGTCCTGACCAGCATCGGCCGCGAGCACCTCGAGTTCTTCGGCGACATCGAAGGAGTCGTCCGCGAGGAAGGCTGGATCGCAGAGGTGCTTCAAGCCGACGGCCGTTTGATCGCCAATGGAGAAGCGCCGGGCCTCAAGTCGATCCTCGCGCGCACGAAGGCCGCGGTCTGGCTGGCGGGGTTCTCGGACGGGTTGGATTTTGTCGCGCGCGACGTGCAGATCGCGCCGAAGGGATCTTCGTTCCGCGTGGAGTCGAAGTTCCCGGGCTACGGTGGCGACTATCAGATCAAGCTTCTCGGCCGGCACCAGGTGTTGAACGCGCTGCTGGCCATCGCCACGGGAGCTGCGCTCGGGATCGATCGCGAGCAGGTGGTGCGGGCATTGGCCGCGTGTGCTCCGGCCAAGATGCGCCTGCAGTGGGAACAGGTCGGCGACGCGTGGGTCTTGAACGACGCCTACAACGCGAATGCCGATTCGATGACGGCGGCGTTGCGGACATTTTCCGAAATGAGGGTCGGCGGACGACGTGTGGCCGTGCTCGGCGACATGGGTGAACTCGGGGACCACACGGCGTCGGCCCACGAGGAGGTCGGCCGTCTGGCGGCGGCTTCCAAGGTTCAGCTCCTGATTGCCGTCGGTTCGAATGCGGACATCACCGCCGCCGCCGCGCTCCAGGCCGGGTTGCCCGAGGTTGTTTCAGTCGGTTCAGTCGAACAGGCGTTCGGCGAGTTGAAGGAGCGGATGCGGGCGAAAGACCTGGTCCTGCTAAAAGCGTCCCGATCGGCGAGGCTTGAGCGCATCGTCGCGATGCTTCGCGAGTCGGCGCCGGTCACGGAGGTTCGCCCATGAAGCCGCGCGCCATTGATCAGGTCGGCTTGAATGGTCCGGGTGGGAAAACCCGCTTGATTGCCGCGTCGGGCTTGCCCGGCGGCGAACTGCGGCGCCTGTTGCGCGAAGCCGGGCGCCGGCCCGTTTCTCCGTCAACCGTTTCACGGATCCCCAGGCACGACTGACATGCTCTATTACCTCGCCCAGTCGATCATGGACGCCGCCCAGGGAACGGAATGGGAGGCGACGTTCTCGTGGCTGCGACTCTTCCGCTACATCAGCTTCCGGGCGGGCGGTGCGTTGCTGACCGCTTTGGCGTTCAGCATCTGGCTTGGGCCGTATTTCATCGCGTGGCTCAAGGAGCTGAAGTTCGGCCAGAACTACGCGGACAAGGCGGAGGAGATTGGCGACCTGAAGACGCGTCTGCTGAGCAAGAAGGGCACGCCGACGATGGGCGGAGTCATGATCGTGCTGGTGCTGGACCTCACGGCGATGCTCTGGGCCCAGTGGAACACTCAGGTGCAGCTGACGATGCTTTCGGTGCTGGTGCTGGCGGGGCTGGGATTCCACGACGACTGGGCGAAGGTCACCAAGCAGAACAGCCTTGGGATCACCGGCGGTTTGAAGCTGGTCATCCAGTTCCTCCTAGCCGGCTTCGTCGCCTGGTATCTCTACGAGCTGCCGGCGACCCAGCGCGTGATCAGTGAAGTCATGGTGCCCTTCTACAAATATCCAGTCCTCGTTGGCACCTGGGGCTTGGTGGTCGGCGGAATCCTCACCGTGCTCTGCATCGTCGGCAGCTCGAACGCCGTGAACCTGACCGATGGTTTGGACGGCCTCGCCATCGGCTGCACGATCATCGTGTGCCTTGTCTTCGCCGTGCTGACCTACGTCGCCGGCAACGTGAAGATCTCGGGCTACCTGGAGGTTCCCTATGTCGCGGGTTCGGGTGAGTTGACCGTCTTCTGCGCGGCCATGGTCGGGGCGGGAATCGGCTTCCTGTGGTTCAACTGCCATCCGGCGAAGCTGTTCATGGGCGACACGGGATCGCTCGCCCTCGGCGGCGTCCTCGGGATCATCGCGGTGCTGATCCAGCAGCCGTTGATCCTGGCGATCGCGGGCGGAGTTTTCGTGATGGAAGCGGTATCGGTGATGATGCAACGGTCGTGGTTCAAGTGGACCCGGCACCGGACCGGCACCGGCCGGCGGTTGTTCCGCATGGCGCCGATCCACCATCACTTTGAAAAGCTGGGGTGGTATGAATCGCAGGTCGTGACGCGGTTCTACATCCTGTGCGTCGTCTGCGCCGTGGTGGCCCTGGCGACCCTGAAGATCCGTTGAAGCATGTTTGAGTTGAACGAAAAGTCCGTCCTGGTCATCGGCCTGCATCCGGCCGCGCAGGTGGTCTGCGCGCTGTTGCTCGGTCGGGGCGCGCGGGTGGCCGCGGTGGACGGCGAGGATTCGCCGACGCTTCGTTCCGCATGCCGCCCACTGGTCGCGTCGGGTGCGGCGCTGCATTTTGGATGCGGGCAATTGCCGGAGGGCGCCTTCGACTTTGCCGTTGTCTGCCCGGGTGCCGTCGGCGAGTCCGACTTCGTGTGGCAGGCGGTGGAACGCAAGCTGGAGCTGATCAGCGAGCTTGAATTCGCCTACCAGCAGTCGCTCTGCCTCGGCATCGCCGTCGCGGGCACCAACGGAAAGTCGACGACCGCGCGGATCATCGAACAGATCCTGACCGCGGCCGGCCGCCGGACCCGCGTCGCGGGCAGTCCGGACCACCCGCTCTGCACGGCGGCGAACCAGAGCCGCGAACTCGATTACCTGACGATGGAGGTGACGGTTCCCCAGTTGGAGAACATCCGTTACTTCCGGCCATCCGTGGCCGTTCTCCTGAACGCCGCCCCCGACCATCTCGACCGATACCGCACCCTTCCGGATTACCTCCGGGAGATGTCGAAGATCTTCACCAACCAGCAACCCTTCGACTGGGCAATCATCCAGAGCGAGGCGATGGCGCACCTGCGTTCGCTCAACCTGCCGATCCCGTCCAAGGTCATCACCTTCAGCTCCCAGAACCGTCGGGCGGACATCTTCCTTGACCGGTCGCTGCTCGTGAGTCGCATCGAGGGCTGGGAAGGGCCGTTGTTCGACATGGATCGGAGCCGTCTTCGCGGTCCCCACAATGCCGAGAACGTAATGGCGGCTTTGGCGGTTGGCCGGGTCCTCAGGCTGCCGCTGGATCCGATGAAGGAGGCGCTGGAAGCCTTCGAGCCGGCTCCGCATCGGTTTGAACTGATCGGCGAGGTCGACGGGGTGAAGTTCATCAACGACTCCCGGGCGACCAATCTGAACGCTCTCAATTATGCGATCCAGTCGGTTCCGCCCTCCCGGGAAGCGAACGTCTGGGTCGTTGCCGGGGGGCGCGACCGGGGCATCGACTTCCATGACGTGGGTCCGCTGCTTTCCCGGCGGGTGAAAGGCGCGTTCCTGATCGGAGAAGCACGAGAAAAGCTCCGTGCGGCATGGAGTTTGTTTACACCTTGCACCCTCATGGAATCATTGTTAGAAGCCACGCTGGAAGCGGCGCGCAGCGCGGCTCCTGGCGATTACGTCCTGCTCTCGCCGGCCTGTTCGAGTTTTGACCAGTTTCAGAACTACCAGCACCGGGGAGACGTGTTTCGACAGGCGGTGCGGAACTGGGCGGAATCCACGGGTCGTGGCACCTCCGATGTTTCCCTTGGTCCACCGTCGACGAAGTCCACCTGCGCACCGCCCGAGCCCATTTTGAAATGATTTAACGACTCCCCGGAGCAGGGCGCCGAGGGGAAATGAAAACGACAATTACCGAATCAGCCACCATCTCATGAGCACTCCGAACCCACTGGTCCCGCAGGGATCCATCCAGCAGCAGTCCGCCAGCCGTAACCGCACCCGTTTGCTGGTGTTCGGCGTCATCGCCGTCCACGTTGTCGCCCTCGGCGGCCTCCTGTTCCAGGGCTGCAGCAAGCCGACTGATCCAGGCGCCACCGCGCCCGGTTCGACGGACCTGACGGGCACGCCGGTTCCCGGCGCGAACGATCCGGGACTTTTGGCGACCAACACCACACCCGACGCCGGTCTCGCCTCCACGAGTTCGGTGCCGTCGATCCCGGCCAACTCCGCTTCGGTTCCGGCCGCTCCCGGAACTGCGCCGTATGTCCCGTATGTCCCGAATCCAACGGCTCCCGGCGCCGTTTCCCCGGGCGGCGTTCCGCCCACCCCCACGGTTGCTACCGCCACGCCCGTGCCCCTCACGCCTGAAACCATCCCGGTCGCTCCGATGTCGGAAGGCGGCGAACACAAGATCGTCAAAGGCGACACGCTCGCGACCGTTGCGAAGAAGCATGGCGTCTCGCTCAGGGCCCTCGAAGCGGCAAATCCCGGTGTTGATTCCCGCAAGCTCAAGATCGGTCTGATGATCAAGATTCCGGCCGGCGGAAAATCTTCGATGGCCGCACCGGCAGTCGGGGTTGCGTCAGCCGCTCCCGCCTCTTCCGAGACCGGCGCCTACAAGGTCAAAAAGGGTGACAGCCTCACCGGCATCGCCAAGAAGCACGGCACCACGGTCAAGGAACTCCGCCGGATCAACAACCTGAAGACCGATCAGATCAAGGTCGACCAGACCCTCAAGGTTCCGGTCAAGGCGGCGGCCCCCGCCCCCGCCCCGGAGCCGACCCCGGCTCCGGCGCCCGTCATTCCGGCCTACACGCCTCCGGTCACGCCGCCCCCGGCCGGAACGGTCCCGCCCGCGCCTCCGCTTGGTCGTCCCTGAACCGGCGGCACTCGGTTACTTGCCTGACCCGGCGCCCGCACCATGAGATCCGCCACGACCCTCCTCGTGTTCTGTGTCGCTGGCTTGCTGGCGCTGGGTCTGACGATGCTCTTCAGCGCGAGCAATTCGAGCGCTGGGGCACCCGCTGAAGGCGCCAAGTTCCTCATGGCGCAGCTCAAGTGGTGCATCCTCGCCGTCCCGGCGGCGGTGGCTGCGGCCTGCTTCGATTACCGGCTGCTGAAGAAGTGGTGGCCGGTGCTCCTGGCGATCACCGTTCTCCTGCTCGCCTACGTGCTCGCCTTCGAAAGGCCGGTCAACGGCGCACGGCGTTGGATCGTGAAGGGCGGCTACCAGTTCCAGCCTTCCGAGATGGCGAAGCTCGCGCTCATCATCTTCCTCGCCTGGTATGGCGAACGGTTTTCCCACCGCATGAAGTCGTTCCTGCACGGGGTGGTGATTCCGTGTGCTGCTGCCGGTGTCGTTCTCGGATTGATTTTCAGGGGACCGGACGTCGGAACAACTCTTCTCCTCACTTGCGTCTGCGGCATCGTCTTGCTGAGCGCCGGGGCCCGGGCCCGTTATCTTGTCCTTCCCGCCGTCATTCTCCTGACCGTGGTCGGCGCGTTTGTGGCGACGAACTCCAACCGGTCGGAACGCATCTACTCGTGGCTGAATCTTGAGGAAACACGCCGTGACCGCGGCATCCAACAATGGCAGGCGCAGTTGGCGATCGGCGCCGGTGGCCTTGCGGGCAAAGGCCTCGGCGAGGGCCGCCAGAAGATGGGATGGGTCCCCGAGCACCACACCGACTTCATCTTCGCCGTGGTCGCCGAGGAACTCGGATTGATCGGCGGACTCTTCGTCATCCTCGGCTTCATGGGAGTGCTCGTCGCCGGCATGTGGATCGCGCTCCACGCCTCCGACGTCTTCGGCGCTCTGCTGGCCGTCGGCATCACCTCGCTGATCGCCGTCCAGGCCTTCATCAACATCGGGGTCGTCACCGCCACGTTGCCGAACAAGGGCCTGGCGCTTCCGTTCATCAGCTACGGTGGTTCGAGCCTGCTCTTCATGCTCGTCGCCGTCGGCGTTCTCCTCAGCGTGGCCCGGCAGGCCCGTCCCCGCGTGGTCGAGGCCGGGTCGACCCGCAATCCCTTCTCAGATCTTCCCCTCGCGGAGGCAGGTTGATGCAACGCCCAACGAACAAACCGAAGGTTGCCATCGCTTGCGGCGGCACGGGCGGCCATCTCTTTCCCGGAATCGCCGTCGCGGAGGAGTTGATGATCCGCGGCGCGTCCGTGACGCTTCTCGTATCGTCGAAGGAAGTCGACCAGCAGGCCGTGCGCGGAGTCGTCGGCGCGGAGGTCGCGACGCTTCCTGCGGTCGGTCTCACATCCGGCGGCAAACTCGCATTCTTCAAGGGACTGTTCGGATCGCTGACCGCGACCAAAAAACTCTTCCGCGACCAACGGCCCGCCGCTGTTTTGGCGATGGGCGGCTTCACCAGCGCTGCACCGATCTGGGTTGGGCGACGCATGGGCGCGCGGACCTACCTCCACGATTCGAATACGATTCCGGGCCGGGCCAATCGCTGGCTGGCGCATCTGGTGGATGACGCGTTCGTCTACTTCCACGAAACATCGGGCCGCCTGAGCAATTCCCGCGCGCATGTCGTCGGCATGCCGGTCCGGCCGCAGTTCCAGCCGATGGACGCTGCTTCAGCCCGCATGACGCTTGGTCTCGCCGCGAACCGCCCCACCCTCCTCGTCATGGGCGGAAGCCAAGGGGCTAGTGGCATCAACAGGCTGATGACCGGGGCGCTTCCGGACTTCATAGCGGCGTTTCCCGATTGGCAGTTCATCCACCTGACGGGCGCCAGCGACGCGGACGGAGTGCGCGCGATCTACACGGCGGCCCAAGCCCGGGCGGTGGTGAAACCATTTCTCAGTGAAATGGAATACGCGCTTGGTGCCGCGACACTGGCTGTCAGCCGTTCGGGCGCGTCATCGCTCGCGGAACTCGCCGCGCTTCGTGTGCCCGCGGTCCTTGTCCCTTACCCCGTCGCGGCGGATGACCATCAACGCCACAACGCCCGCGCGTTCGTGGAGACGGGTGCCGCCTGGTCGTTCGAACAGAACTCGGGTTCGCCTGAAACTTTTCTCCGGCTCATCAGCCGCCTCGCGGGCGATGCCGCCTCGCGGGCATCGGTCCAGGCCGCGCTCGCCCAATGGGACTTCCCGGATGCTGCTCGCGCCATCGCGGCGCATATCGGAAAGGCCATCGGCTTGTCGGAGCCCGTCGACCAGTTCACCGACCGCCCTCGTCCGGCCGGCGATGAATTCAATCCACGACGCATGCGCACAGAGGAGGTCGTTTTGTCATGACGACGCTGGAAGCCATTTCTCCGATGACCGCCGAAGGGTTTGTCACCGAGCTCGGAGCCCGGCTGACGCCCGGGACCTTGGTTCGTGCCAACGAACCCATGGCCAGACGCACCACGTTGCGGGTGGGTGGACCGGCGGAGTTGTTCGTCGAACCGCAGTCGGAAGCGGATCTTTCGACCGTCCTGTCCACGGCGTCGTCGCGGGCGCTGCCCGTCACGATCCTCGGTCGCGGATCCAATCTGCTTGTCCGCGATGGCGGCATCCGCGGCGTGGTCGTCTCGCTGGGCCATGCCGCGTTCAGCGGAATTGAAGTGAAAGGGGAGCGTATTCAATGCGGGGCAGGGGCGAAGTTGAAGCTG
>JAYUUX010000336.1:0-2997 GCA_043754645.1 Verrucomicrobiales bacterium
CGGCCTCCTCCATCCGCGCGAGGAACTTCTCCCGCCGCGTGGTCCTCTTCTTCGCCATGAACTCGGCCTCCGCGAAACTCCTCTGCTGTTCCATGCCCCAATCCTGCCCGCACACTCCACCGCCGTCAGCAGCCTTTCCATCCAAGGCCGATTAAATCAGCGGTTCCCTAACGCCGCCCCCCGGTCTGCTTGGTCAGCCGCTCAAGCGCCTCCTTGGCTGCAGGCAGGTTGGTGGAGGCCATCAGGTAGCACTCGGCCGCGCGAACCGAATTCGTCGAAACTCCCAGGCCCTTCTCATGCAGGTATCCGAGACGCTCCCACGCCGGGAGGTGCCCCGCATCCGCGGCCTTCTGGAACCAGCCAATGGCCTTTACATAGTCCACGGGACCCATTTCTTTCGTCGAAAACGCTTCGCCCATTATGTGCAGCGCAAGAGGGTGACGGGCCTCGGTCCGGATGTAGGCCCACACGTAGCGCTCCACCGGATCGCGGGGTGGCTCGGCCAGGTTCCGAAGCGTCACGAGGTTGAAACCAGCGTCGCGCATTTGGCCGCCGGCCTCGATGGCTTGCATCAAGCGGTCCCAGGCTTTCGGGATGTCGCGGCGGCCCTCTTCGGACAGAAGAAACTCCCACGCCCGTATTACCATCGCTTCCGCGTTGGCTTTCCTTTCGAGCATCGCCAGGAGTCGTTCGGGCTCTTCTTCGGGGGTTCGTGGAACTCCGATTCCCATGCGGTAGAGCTGCGCCAGAACTCTCTTGGAGTTGTCGTTTCCTTGGTCGGAAGCCAGGCGAGCCCAGCGCAGGGCTTCGGCTTCGTTCACCTCCGACTGGTAGCCCCGTATTGAGGCGAGGGCCATGATCGTCTGCGCCATAGCGTCGCCCTTCTCGGCGCCCTTGCGAATCCATCCGAGGGCCGCGACGGGATCCTGGGGCGCCCCGTAGATTCCCATCCAATGGCGGAGACCGTAGGCCCGCATCGCGGCGGCGTCCCCGTTCTCGGCGAGGGGTTTCAACCGCTCAATAGCCATCGGCTGGGGCGAGTTGGTCTGCGCTTCTGCCGTGTGCGCTCCGACGCATGGAAGAAGCAGGGCCAGCACGAAGGAGATGGTCCGAGTCTTCATTGCTTCGTCGGTGGCCCGCTCTGTCGCGGCGCAGCATCGCTTCGGCCGGATGCGTTCAGACCTTTGTCGAGGGCGGCGGCGAAGGCGGTCAGGGAAATGTCGTCGGGATTGGTCGAGAAGGGCGAGCCCATCATCCTGCTTTCGGCGGTCGGATGCAGGTCGCCGATCCGGCCCCTCTGAGCAGCGGCTGATCGTAGCAACTGGCCGTGGACGAGATTGGGAAGACTCGTGAAGAGGGTGGTGTCGATGTGGCGGATGACGCGGGGCGCGCCGGTCATGCCAATTTCGCCAAGCCGCCGGGACAACCAAGCTGGGTTGGGCAGCCGTTTCTTCAGCACATCCAGTTCGTCCTTGTCGAGGAAGCCATCCCTGTTCCAGTCGATCGTCAGGACGATTTCCGCCGCGCGGGCCGACGCCAGTTCGGAAAACGCGACGGCTTCGGCTTGGTCGATCCTGCCGTTTCCATCGAGGTCGAACCACGCCGTTTCGGCGGGGCCCAGGACGCCGTCGTGGTCGGAATCCAGCGCGTCCCACAGGGCTTCGCGAATCTGCGGGTCCCGAAGCAGGCCTTCTTTCCGTGCCTTGTCGAAGGACCTGAATCCAGCCAACGCGGGGACCCCGTCGAGCCGTCCTGTCTTTTCGGGAAACGCCTCCTTGAGAGCCGACTCGGACAGCCGCAAGACCCCTCGGTTTCCAGCCACGGCAAGAATGATGCTCGCGGATCCAGTGACCAGGACGGGGCCGCCTGAAAAGAAGTTCCTGGCCAAACTCATTCCCGGGGGCAACCCGTCCCGCGCGATCCGCGCCGCCCTCGTCTCGCCGTTCTCCTTCGACTGCCGGACGAGGAGATCGCCTTCGAGACGCCAGCGGTATTGATGGACCCAGTTGGTTGTCAGGGGACGGAAGACGATGTTGGTCGTCCAGGCGTTCGCCGAAAAATCATGCGCCCAAATCCCGTCCGGGCCGGGAAAAATCCAGGTGGACGGTCCGGCCTGTTCGGTCCGGCGGACGAAGTCCTCCGCGAAACGGTCGAGGCCGTCCAGCGGCGATTGGGCGGGCCGCCGCCGGAGGCTGATGAAGGTGTCGCTCGACGGATTCCCGATCCGGTGCAGCAGGACAGACTCGCCGCCGATCAAGGCCAACCGCCCGTCGATAACGGCGAGGCTCATTCCATCGGGGGCCGGAAGACCCGGCTCGACCACGTCTTCCCGTGTTTGCAACGAGACACGGCGCACCTCCGAGCGGAGCAGGTAGAGGATGTCGCCGCCGACGACGGCCAGTGTCCGGGGCATGACGAAGCTCGGCACACGACCGCCGGCGGCAAAGCCTGGAATGGAGCCGATCTCGATTTGCTGAGGCTTCAATGGGACGACCAGGGAGTTCGTTCCCGTCTCGCCAAAGCCCCATGCTGCGCGCTTCGATTCGCGTGTAATGCCGGCCGCCTGGCCCGCGAGTCCGGTGATCTGGACGGTCGAGGTGCCGGTCCATGAGTAGTCCACCCAGAACATCCCGGATGACCAAGTTGCCGCCGATCCGACACTGGCGGGCTCGTCGCTTTCGGCCCCGCTCCGTGGAACGGGAGGCATCATGAACTCGGGTGCCGGAACGCGGGGAATGCCGTTCGTGTAGTCTGTAGTCCAGTTGGCGGGGGCTTTCCACGACAGGACGGGCGCCGCTGGGACGGCGCTTATCGTCACCGGTTTCGGTGCTGAGTTTGTCATCCGCGCGAGGCCGGCCCGGAGCGTTCCCTGAAACATGGCGATCCAGCTAAGGTCGACGGATTTGACGTCGGGCATCTGGCGTAGTCTCGCGGCGAGATTCGTCGATTCGACGAGCAGGGTGTGGGCGTCTTCCGGAGACGGCACAAGAAGCTGCC
>JAYUUX010000337.1:0-10513 GCA_043754645.1 Verrucomicrobiales bacterium
GGCGTCCGTGAAGGCTGCCGACGCGGACTGGAGCTGGATTTCCTGTTGGACGAGCAGTTTTTGGATCTCCGACGAATCGAGCTCCACGAGCACCTTGCCGTTGGCCACGTCCTCGTCCGTCACCTGATAGCCCTCCTCGACGATCTTCAGGATTTTGGTGCCCTGATAGCCCACGCGGACCTCGCACTTGATCTCCTGGGATTCGAGCGCCTGGAGGCTGCCGCCCTCGATCACCGTGATGTCGAGCGGGCCACGGCGCGCGGTGAAGGTCGCGCCCTCGCTCGCCGTTTTCCCGCCGCCGCGAAGCAGGAGGACGAGCCCGAATACCGCCAGGACCGCGACGACGATGCGCCAGCGCGGTTGTTTCCGGATGAAGCCGGTCAGTTCAGTCAGCTTTGCCATGTTCTAGTTCCTCCCAGCGTCCGTTTTCCTTGATGTAGAGAATGCCCATGTTGTTCCAGAACTGGAGGCGGGCGATCGTGTGGGTGACCAGCGCCTGTGTGCGCGAATTCTTGGAGGCGTTGAGCGCGTTCTGCGCGTCTACCTGGTCCTGGGCTTTCGCCCGGCCCAGTTCAGCGAGGAGGTTCTGCTCCTCGACCCGGCGTTCGGCGATCGTCACGCCCAGTTCACTGATCTCGTGGCTGCGTTTGGCCTGGTCGAGCGTCCGCCAGCTCTCGCGGACTTCGAGGCGGATCTGGTCCTCGAACTGTTCCAACGTCCGGGCGGAACGCTTTTCCGCGATCAGCGCGCCCCGGTAGGCGTTCCGTTCCGATGTCCTTTCAAACGGCAGATCCACGTCCAGCCCGGCGCTCCAGCGGTAACGGGCCGGGTCGGGCACGGCGAAGCGGGCGTTCGTCTCCTGCTTGCTGTTGAAGCCGGCGGCGGCCACGAGATCGACCTGCGCCTTGAGCGAGTTGGCGGCGAGGTCGACTTGGCGGATGGCGTCCTCATGCCGTTCGCGCGAGTTCATGAGGTCGAGGCGCGAGGTCATGGCGACTTGGATCGATTCGTCGACGGGAATGCCAGGATTCCGGATCGTGAGATTCGCGAGTTCTTGGTCGTCGAGCACGATGGTGGTCGCAACTGGGATTCCGAGTTGGAGGAGTTTGAAATTGTCGAGGGCCTGCTTGTAGTTCCGCACCGCGCTGATCCAGGCGTTTTCCGCGTCCAGCTCCTGCTGTTCCAGGCGCCCGAGATCCGCCTGGGTGATGCGGCCTTCCTGCGCCAAGGCGCGCGTGCGTTCGGCGTTTTTCTTGGAGCTTTCCAGATTGAGAAAGCTGTTACGGACCGTGTCCCGATTCCCAAGGACGCCGTAGTAGGCCGTGGCGACCTGCACGCTGAAGTCCTTCCGGAACTGCGTGAACTCCCGGAGATCGTAGAGCAGGTCGCGTTCGGCCTGGGTGAGGTTTTCCATCTGCTGCTTGAACCCGGCGTTGCGGAGCAGGGGCCGGGCGAAGGTTGCCCCGACCTGCGACGACGTGACCGTGCGCGGATCGCCGGTGATGAAGCGGAGGAAGTCGGTCGAGAAGGATGCGGTCAGCCGGCCGATGTCCCGCATGAGCCAGCTGGTGTTGAGCCCGAGGTCGCCCGAGACGTTTTGCTGTTCGACCAGATTGTCGCTGAGAAGGGTTCTCGGCTGTTGGGTTATCGGGTCGACGATGACATCGACGGCCTGCTCGGTCTGTCCCGCAATGCGGGCGCCGGCCTGCCCTGACAGGAACGGGGTGAACTGGTTCCGGGCGAGGCTCAGTCCAAGGGCGGAGATGTAGAGCTGCTCCTTGCGGGATTGGTAGGTGCGGTTGTGCTGGACCGAAATCTTGAGCGCTTCTTCCAGTGACAGAACCCGGGCGCCGACCTCCGTGGACGCATCGGTTCCGAGGAAGGCCGCAGTGGATTTCGCCTCCGGCAGGTGCCCGAGGGCGACCCGATTGGTCTGATCGATGTCGAACGCCGCGCCGGCGTTCTTGACGAGCGCGGACTTGGACTTCAGCAGCGAATAAGCCTCCTTGTCGGCTGCTTTGCGGTAGTGTCCCGCCGAACAGCCGGCCAAAGCCAGCAATGCTATTAGTCCCGGATACGTCAGCCGGTGAACAGACCTCATCTTTTTTTGGGAACCCTCTCATGGACGACCGCGCCATGGGCTCCGTTCAATCTTCTGTCGAACCACGGATGTTTCGTCCCACCGGGTGACCAGGATTCAAAACCGGTCACGGCAGTTGGTTGCGATGTTTCTCTCGGGTCGGAGGTGGAACTTTGGTTCGACCGCACATACGGCCGACCGTCACGAAGGTTCTGAGGTTTTCTTCCGGGTAGGTTACAGACTGTTTACGGGAGGCCGGAGGTGGAGCGGCCGGAAACCTTGATCTGGCCCCGGGCCATCGCGGCAACGACGCGCGGATAGAGCGACCGTTCCGCGAGTTGGATCCGTTCGTGCAGGGTCGTGGCGGTGTCGCCATCGACGACCGGAACCGCCGTCTGCGCGATGATCGGGCCGGTATCGACGCCTTGGTCGACATAGTGGACGGTGCAACCGGCGACCTTCACGCCGTAGTCCAGGGCCTGTTTCCATGCTGCCAGGCCGGGAAACGCGGGCAGGAGCGACGGGTGGATGTTGATGACGCGCTGTTCGAATACGCGGAGGAACTCGCCTTTCAGGATCCGCATGAAACCGGCCAGCACGACCAATTCGACTCCGGCCGCCTGAAGCGCGTCGATGTAGGCGCGCTCGGCGTCTTCGTCGAGTTTGGTGCGAAATTTCCCCGGGGCGATGAATTGCGCCGGAAGTCCGCGGCTACGGGCGTAGTCGAGAATTCCGGCGGACTCGACGTCGCTGATCACCGCGACGATCCGGGCGGGGACGTCTCCGCCGCTGATCGCATCGGCGATTGCGACCATGTTGGAGCCTTTGCCTGAGCCGAGAATGCCGAGGCGAAGCGGGTTAGACATGGACCGAGTAAACGCGGGCAACGCCGGCCAGGGCAAGCGGCGACGCTGGAACACGGCGGTCATTCTGAACGTTCTCGCCCTTCAGTCGGTCTCAAAACTGCCCGACGACCCATTAGTCCACGAAGGTGGCGTTCCTTGACGGTCAAGGTTCGACTGGTAGTTTCGCGGCAACGCCGATGTCGATTTCATCATCAAAGCTGAGTCACGGCGTGATCCACCCAATGAAATTCATTCCGACCACCCTCGCAGCCATCATGGCTATCTCCCTCAACGCCGCAGAATCCACCTCGTTCAAATCCGACAAGGAAAAGAGCAGCTACGCCATCGGCATCGATGTCGGAAACAATCTCAAGCGCAACTCCCTCGACCTCGATGTCGACCAGTTCGCCGCCGGATTCAAGGCCGCCTTCACCGGTGGCAAGATGCTCATGACCGAGGCAGAGGTTCGTGAAACTTTGACCGCGCTGTCGGTCGGCCTCAAAGAGAAGGCTATGGCCAAACGCAAAGAAGCGGGTGAGGCCAGCGTCAAGGAAGGCAAGGAATTCCTCGATGCCAACAAGAAGAAGGAAGGCATCGTGACTCTCCCCAGCGGCCTGCAATACAAGGTCATCAAGGCCGGAACCGGAGCGGTCCCCAAGGCCAGCGACACCGTCAAGACCCATTATCGCGGCACGCTCATCAACGGCACCGAGTTCGACAGCTCCTACAAGCGCAATGAGCCGGCCGAGTTCCCCGTCAATGGCGTGATCAAGGGCTGGACCGAAGCGCTTCAGATCATGAAGACCGGTTCCAAGTGGCAGCTCTACATCCCTTCTGAACTCGCCTACGGCGAGAATGGCGCCGGCGCCGACATCCCGCCGAACGCGGTCCTGACCTTCGACATCGAACTGCTCGAAATCGTTACCAAATGAGATTGCCCGCTGAAGTCCGGAAATGGACGGCTGCCATCGCAGCCGTCCTCCTCGCCACGGCGGTTCTTCCGGGTGGTGCCGGTGAGCTTCCCCCGACCACGCACCTCGCCCCACCCGGGGTGACGGAATCCAGCGTGGGGCGTTTCGTGGCCGGACTTCTGCAGAGCACTCATTTCTCCAAACGACGCCTCGACGACGAGGCGTCCTCCAAGTTTCTCGACCGCTACCTCGAGGCTCTCGACGCGTCGCACAGCTACTTCACCAAGGGCGACCTCGACGAGTTCGAGAAGTATCGCAAGGAACTCGACAACCTGACGTTTGCCGGCGACACCACGCCGTCTCGGGTCATCTTCGAGCGGTTCCTCCAGCGCATCGAACAGCGGGTCAGCTACGTCACCAACCTGGTCAAGACGGCGAAGTTCGAGTTCGATTCGATCGAACGCTACACGCCCAACCGCAAGGAGCTCCCCAACCCGAAGGACCTGACCGAAGCGCGCGACCTTTGGAAACAGCACGTCCGGTTCGAATACCTTCAGGAGAAGCTGGGAAAGCCCTCGGTGACGAACGCTTCGTCTAAGCCCAAGACCGAGATCGTCGTGAAGGATGGCAAGACCAACACGGTTGATGCCGCCGCGCCGCTCACCCCGGAGCAGCTTGCCAAGAAGCAGCATGAGGACATCGTCAAGGCCCTCACCGCCCGCTACACCCGGTTCCAAAAGAACATTAGGGAGCTGAGCGAGGACGAGGTCTTCGGCATCTATCTGACGTCGCTGGCCCACGTGTTCGATCCCCACTCGGACTACATGACCGACTCGCAGCTCAAGAACTTCGAGATCGCCATGAAGCTCTCCCTCTTCGGCATCGGGGCGCTGCTACAGCAGGACGACGACTACGTGAAGATCGTCGAATTGCATCCCGGACCGGCCCGCCTGAGCGGAAAAATCAAACCCGGCGACAAGATCGTGTCCGTCGCGCAGGGCGATAAGGGCGAGTATGTCGAGGTCGGCGGAATGAAGCTCCAGAAAGTCGTTGAGATGATCCGTGGCGAAAGGGGCTCGAAAGTTAGGCTCAACATCCTGCCCGGAGACTCCCCCGACTCTTCCGCCCGCAAAGAGGTCACTCTCGTCCGCGACGAGATCAAACTGGAGGACTCGGAAGCCAAGGCCCGCGTCTACGACCACGTCGACGCCAAGGGCAAGACCAACCGCATTGGACTGATCGACCTCCCGTCGTTCTACGCCGACTT
The DNA here is from genome assembly GCA_043754645.1 of Verrucomicrobiales bacterium. Lineage (GTDB taxonomy): Bacteria > Verrucomicrobiota > Verrucomicrobiia > Limisphaerales > CANJSG01 > CANJSG01. The sequence goes on from JAYUUX010000337.1 coordinate 5,104, forward strand.
TCAGCTGACCGGCGCGACCCGAGGCGAACAGAAGAGCACCACGAAGGACGTCTCCAAACTCATTGCCAAGTTGAAGGCCGAAGGGATGAAAGGCTTGATCCTCGATCTGCGCCGCAACGGTGGCGGTTCGTTGGAGGAAGCCATCAATCTCACGGGCCTGTTCATCAAGAAGGGCCCGGTCGTCCAGGTGAAGGACCCGAGCGGCCAGGTCTTCGTCGACGAAGACCCGGACGAGTCCGTCCTCTACGACGGTCCCCTCATGGTCCTGACCAGCCGCTTCAGCGCATCCGCGTCGGAAATCGTCGCGGCCGCCCTCCAGGACTATGGGCGCGCATTGGTGGTCGGCGACCGCACCACGCACGGGAAAGGCACCGTGCAGCAGCTTCTGCCCCTCGATAAGATGATGGGGCGCAGCAAGGACTATCCCGTCACTTCGAATCCCGGAGCCCTCAAGCTGACCATCCGGAAGTTCTACCGGGCCAACGGCGCCTCCACCCAGCTCAAGGGCGTTACCCCGGACATCACCCTGCCTTCAGTCAACAACCACGCCGAACTCGGCGAGGCTTCGCTGGACGACCCGCTTCCTTGGGACGTGATCAAGCCGTCGACCTACGACCCGCTGAACCAGATCAACGCCCTGGTCGAGGACCTCAAGTCGAAATCCGAGAAGCGGATCGCGTCCAGCCGCGAGTTCGAATTGGTCCGCGACGACATCGCCCGCTACCAGAAGGCGATCCGGGACAAGAGCGTTTCGATGAACCAGACGGAACGGCTGAAGGAACGCGAAGACAACAAAAAGCGCGACGAGGCCCGCAAGGCCGAACGTCTGAACCATAAGAACGACCCGAAGTTCTTCGAGGTCACCCTGCGCAATTCGTTGGAACCCGGACTCCAGCCTTGGCAGCCCAAGACCAACCAGGTCACCCGCATTCAGGATCCCGATGATGACGTTGATCCCGTGGACGCGGAGTTGGACAAGCTTCCGCCGCTCGACATCCATCTCGACGAAGCCAAGAACATCATGGTGGACCTTATCCAGGCCGTGGCGAAGTCCAAGCCCGGCATGTCGGTTTCGAAGTAGCACGACGCCCGGCTAAGGGCGCAGACCACGCCGATGACCAACCTCCTCTCCCTTTTTCTCGGCACGGTTTTGGCGACAAATCCGGTCCAGGCGGCGAGCAATCTGCTGGCCGGCAAGGCGATTTCGGCCCAACCAGCGGGGGCCGTGGATCCGGTCGAGGAGGCCTACCAGAAGCTCCTGGAGTTCGACGATTCCGCCGATACCGAAATCGAGAAATGGATCTCGGATGCCGCGAAGTTCGCGGAAGCCGGGGCGGGTTCCAACAACGCGACGCTCAAGGCGAAGGTCGAGCAGCGCATCGCGGACGTGGACAAGGCCTACAGGACATTCGTCGAACAGCATCCGAACCACGCCCGCGCCCGCATCGCCTACGGCAGCTACCTCAACGACAACCGCGACGAACCCGGTGCGGTCAAACAGTGGGAGGAAGCCAAACGGATCGATCCGAAACTGCCGGCCGTTTGGAACAACCTGGCCAACTACTACGGCCATCGCGGACCCGTGACCAACGCCTTCGTCCATTACCAGAAAGCGATGGAACTGATGCCGAACGAGGCGATCTATCCGTGGAACTACGCCACGACGGTCTATCTGTTCCGGAAAGACGCGATGGAGTTCTTTTCGATCTCCGAGTCTGACGTCTTCGAGCGCGCCCTCGGGCTCTATCGTTTGGCCATCAAGTTGGACCCGTCGAACTTCATCATCCGGTCGGACTACGCCAACAGCTTCTACGGAACCAAACCGCAGCGGTTTTCCGAGGGATTCGTCGCGTGGAAGGAGGCGCTCGAGGTCGCCCGCGACGACGTGGAACGCGAGGGGGTCCAGATCCACCTCGCCCGCTGCAAGCTCAGCATTGGCCAGTTCGAAGAGGCCGGACGACATCTCGGCCTGGCGACGAACACGATGTATGCCGAGATCCGCGACCGGCTGGCGCGCCGGATCGAGCGGCTGAAGTCCGGCGAAGAAAAGCTTCCGGGGGACCGGCCCCAGTTGCCGGCGATCGTTCCCGACGGGGCGAAGAAGTAAGGTCAGTGTCAGACCGGCTGATCCGTCAGGATTGTCGTGGTCGTCCGCATGTGAACCAGCTTTGCCAGGCTCGAAGTGCCCCCTTCGGACAAGGAGGACCGTAGCATCGCCGCTTTGTCTCCAGACGCGACAATCACCCTGATATTCTTGGCCGCCTTCAGCAACCCATAGCCCATCGTGATCCTTTGCGGCGGCGGCTTCGGGGAATCCATGATCGCGAGGAACGGCTCCTTGGATTCGACTATGGCCGGCGGAGCATCCGGAAAGAGCGAGGCGATGTGGCCGTCTTCACCCATTCCCAGCAGCACCAGGTCCAATGCCGGAAGACCGTCGGCCCCGACCGGGATGTTCTCCCGGACTTGCGAGCTCGCCAGCGCGGCGGCTTCAGCGGGCGGAAGTTCTCCGCGCAGGCGGAAAATGTGGTGCCGTGGAACGATCAGCGGACGGAGCAGGACTTCGTCGGCCTGGAGGAAGTTGCTGTCCGCATGGTCCCGAGGAACGCAGCGTTCATCGGCCCAGTAGAAATCCACGACCTGCCAAGGGACCGAAGAGATCGCAGACAGCTCGACCAGTTTGCGGTAGAGGCTCGCCGCAACGCGTCCTCCCGACAGCCCCACGCTGAAGCGTTGATGGAGCCGGCCGGCGTCCTGCACTTCCGCGATCAGCTTCGCGGCGGCGGCGGCGACCAGGTCGGGAGTCGTGTGGAAGCGTTCCAGCACGACATGAGTAGAAACTGCGGACATCGCCTTAGGCCGTGGGATGCGGCTTGCGCCAGCGGTGGTTCATCTTCGCGAGCAATTCGTCGGCGGCCACGGGGCCCCACGAACCGGCTGCGTAAAGTTCCTTCTCGACCAACGCTTCCTTCGTCCACGCCTCGCGGATCGGATCGATCAGGCTCCAGGCCGCTTCCACTTCGTCACGGCGGATGAAGAGCGTGGCGTCGCCGGCGATGGCTTCGAGGAGCAGACGTTCGTAGGCCTCGGGCGTGTAGGCGCCGAATTCGGAGTCGTAGTCGAAGTGCATCCGCACCGGCCGGATCTCCATGCTGGTTCCGGGAACCTTTCCGTTGATGTGCATGAAGATGCTCTCGTTCGGCTGGAGGCGGAGCGTGAGCGAATTGCTGTCGAGGTTCGTGCCGCACTGCGCCGCGAAAAGCACATTGGGCGTCTGGTGGAACTGGATGCGGACTTCCGATGCGCTGACGGGAAGGTTCTTGCCCGTGCGCAGGTAGAAGGGCACACCGGCCCAGCGCCAGTTGTCGATGAAGAGCCGCATGGCCACGAATGTCTCCACGCTGGAATCGGCCTTCACCTTGGGCTCTTGCCGATAGCCGGGGCGAGGCTGGCCGTCGATGGAACCGGCGGTGTATTGGCCGCGGACCACGTTGGCCGCGACCTGGCTCGGGTGATACTGCCGGACCGACTTCAGCAGCTTCACCTTTTCGTCGCGGATGGATTCGGCCTCCAGGTTCACGGGAGGTTCCATGGCGACGAGCGCGAGCACCTGGAGAAGATGGTTCTGCACCATGTCGCGGATCGCGCCGGCGTCCTCGTAATAGCCGCCGCGCGTGCCGACGGCGTGCTTCTCGGAAACGGTGATCTGGACGTGGTCGATGGAACGGCGATTCCACAGCGTCTCGAAGATCGAGTTTGAGAAGCGGAACATGAGGATGTTCTGCACCGTCTCCTTGCCGAGATAATGGTCGATGCGGAAGAGCTGCCGCTCGCGGGCATACTTCGTGAGCTCGGCGCTGAGGGACTGGGCGCTGGGCAGGTCGGTGCCGAACGGCTTCTCCACGACGAGCCGTTCCCAGCCGATGCCGGTGGGCTCGCGGTGCAGCAGGCCGGCGTTGGAAAGATGGCTGGTGACCTCGGCGAACTGTGTCGGCGAGGTCGAAAGGTAGAAGAGCAGGTTGCGGCGAAGGCGTTCGTCGCCGAAGGAATCCAGCATGCCTTCGAGCTTCTTGTAGGCCGTCGGATCATTGAATTCGCCCTGGCAGTAGTGCAGCCCGGCGGCGAACTCGGCCCACTTGGCGTCGTCGACCGGTTTGGTGCGGGAGAACTGCTTCAAGGCCGTGTGCATCTCCTCGCGGAAGCTGTCGTCGCTCTTCTCGCGGCGGGCGAAGCCGATCACGCGGACGGGCCGGGGCAATTGGCCTTCGATGTGGAGGTGGTAGAGCGCGGGGATGAGCTTGCGGGACGTCAGGTCGCCGCTGGCGCCGAAAATGATGACAGTGCAGGGCTCGACGGCCTTCCTGCGTGAATCGAGCCGGCAGGTCAGGATCTGGTCGAGAGGGTCCGTTGTTTCCATTACGGCGAAACTGTGCGCATCGCCCTCCGTGGAATCAACCCCTGTGAAGTCGCCGACGATGCAACGAATTCAAGGGGCTGATGAATGGTGTTCAAGTCTTTCAGGTTTACCAAAGCGCAACACCAGCCTGTCTGGCCGACACCCACACGGCCTGTGGCTAACGATCGAATCTCAGCGACACGGCTCACAAGACGTCACCATTGCAACCGAAGCGCGATGGCCTGGTTCGGCCCGGCGCAGAGTTATGCGGCGTTGTCATGTCGTTCTGCTCTCCTGGCCAACCATGAACCAGGGATGAGTGGTGCCAGCGCTACGATGAACAACAGCACCAGTCCGCTGCACCGGAAAATCGTCGTCTCGTGGCGTTTAAGAAACGCAACGCGACCCGAGTTAGCGACCTCGTAAAGGAAGTAGGCGATGGCGAAGCAGACTAGCACTCCAACCCCCGTCGCGAAGCCCGCACGAAAAGCGCAGGCGCGTGTCAGAGAACGACGCTCGAACGCGCGACATATCTTCGTCTTCCAATCGTTTGGCGCGAGAATGACGGCCTCTGCGCTGAACGCTGCGATGACTGCAGGAATGATGATGAAGTATGCGGCGAACCCCTGCAGTGGCTTTGGATGAGAATGGATTGTGAGCGCTGCATGCACCGCAAGCGTCGCGTAGAAGCTCATCAAATAGCCTGTAAACATCCAATACATAGTGAGGTGCGAACGCCGCCCAACAGTCAGATTCTTGGACTACTTGCTAATTAACTCAACGAGGTCGTTGGCAAACCGCTCCACATCCTCCGGCTGGGTGTCCCAGGCGCACATGAGGCGGCAGCCGCCTTTGCCGATGAAGTTGTAGAAGAGCCAGCCTTTGGCCCAGAGGCCTTCGATGGCGCGCTTGGGCAGTTCCACGAACACCGCGTTGGCTTCGCGGGGAAAGAGGAAGCTGACGCCGGGAATGGCCTTCAAGCGCGTCTCCATCAGTTGGGCCATGGCGTTCGCG
>JAYUUX010000338.1:0-2725 GCA_043754645.1 Verrucomicrobiales bacterium
CCAAAGCCAGGCGGCCCCTCCGCCAGCTCGCCGCATAGATTGAATAGCACATCGCTTTTCAATCTACGCATTCAACGGGTGCTTGGCGTGACGCTTACGTCTAGTAAACTGCCATTGGTTTGCACCCGCTGCTCGCAGGCATACCAAGTGCGCAGCTCCGCTGCAGAAATCCCCAGAATTCGATCACGCAATCTATGCGCTGTCGGGGGGGGGCTTTGCATAGACGCCGGCTGTCGGATTGGACTCCGAGGGACGGTTGTTTGTCCCTCTGGCGAGGTCCGGCCGGACGGGCGATACTGCCAAGTAGGGAAGGAAGAGATGGAAACGGTCACGGTCGATTGGCGACGGTTTGCCTGCGGGTTGTGGAGGGGAGAGGAAGGGGACATCCGGGCGGCGTGCCGCCTTGAAAACTTTCCTCGGGCCCACGCCTTCAAGCACCAGGGTCAGCTCTATGTGCCTTGCGGGATGATTTTCCGGGGTTCACTGGGCGCTCGACTTGGCTCCAACGAGTGGCATGCGATAATCATGCATTGACAGTAACACTGTCATAGTGTAATCGTGTTCGCGTGACAGAGAAGCGTTACACGGCCGGAGAGTTGGCGGAGGCGGTGAACACCTGGTGTTCGCGGCATGATGTCGTTCCCGCCAACGGGCAGTCCGGCGAAGCCATCACCGAACGGAACGTCCGGTTCTACCGGACCATGGGCCTGGTGGATGCGCCCGGGTCCGGGGCGGGGTTCGGAGAGCGGCAACGCCTTCAACTCGTCGCCATCCGGCTCCTGCAGGCGCAGGGGTTGCCGCTACGGCGCATCCGAGAGCTGCTCCACGGGCGGTCGGACGATGAACTGCGCCGGGTCGAGAAGCAGGGACTGGCCGAGATCGGAAAGAGCCGCGCTGCCGGCGTGTTCCCGGTCGCCCCCGGGGGGCTGACGGAAAGCTGGTCCGTGCAGCCGTTGAACGAGGACTACCTCCTGGTATCGCGACGCGGCCGGCCTGTGTCGGCCGGGGTCCGGGACGCGATCCGCAAACTGTTGGAAGAAGTAAAATCATGAACAACCTGATGATGGATGGAGCAGGGCAGGGAATTGTGGCGTGGCTCGGTGAAACCCGGGTCTGCCTGCCGTTGAAGGGAGTCGAGGTCCGGTTCGAGGCCGCGGGCGAAGCCGTGCATGTGGCGGTCGAGCAGATCTGGCACCATGACGGCACGCAGGTGCTGGACTGTCTCTACACCTTTCCGCTCCCGTCGCGGGCGGCCCTGTATCGCTGCGAACTGGTGGTCAACGACCGGGTCATCACCGCGAAATCGGAGGACAGCGAGGAGGCCCGCCGGGTCTTCGCCGAGAAGAAGTCCGAGGGGCACCGGGCCGTGCTGGTCGACCAGATCCGTCCGAACCTCTTTGAACTGGCGCTCGGCAATGTGGCGCCGGGCGATGTCATCGTGGTGCGCCTCGCCTACCTCGACACGCTGGGGGTGCTCGGCGACGAACGTTCCCTCCGGATCCCGTTGTCTCCCGCCCAGCGTTACATCCCCGGGCGGAACCTCCTTCGGCGCAACTCCGGCAAAGGCGTCGAGGACGATACCGACCAGGTCCCGGACGCCTCGCGGATCTCGCCGCCGTCGATCGACCGTTTCCATCCGGACGCGGCCTACGTGGACATCGTCGGGGACGTGTGCGAAGCGACGGCCGGTTTCGTTTGTCCGGACCATGCGGTCATCGAGGAAGTGCGCGAGAACGGCAGCCGTTTCCGGCTGGCCAGCCATGGCGATGTGCCCGACCGGGACTTCGTGCTTCGCTACAAGGTCCGGAACGATCCGGGCAGCCGGCTAGTCCGGGTCGAAGGGGACGCGGAGTCCGTGGCTCTTGTTTCCCTCGATGTTCCTCCCGGGTCCGGTGAACTGGAGCCACAGGACGTGTATGTCCTCCTGGACCGGTCGAGCAGCATGGACGGCTTGAAATGGACCAACGCGTGCGCCGCCGTCGTCACGCTGCTGCGGCACCTCGCCGGGAATGACCGGTTCTTCCTGACCCTGTTCGGATCCGATCATCGGGATCTGTCGCACGAGCCCATGACGCCGGACCAGGCGATGAAGGAGTTGGCTGAAGGCCGGCTCGAAGGGTTCGGCACCGGCGGTGGAACCGAGATGCTCCCCGCGTTGCTGCATGCGGCCGGCGTTTCGGCCCGCCACTCGGCCGGGCGACGTCGGGTGCTCGTGCTCCTGACCGACGCCGAGGTCGGCAACGACACGGAGATCCTCAAGGCTATGGCCGGGGAGACGGATCTGCGGATCCATTGCCTCGGCCTGGGGCTCCAACCGAACGACCATCTGCTGAACGCCCTCGCCGGCGCCCATGCCGGACAGTGCCGCATCGTTTCGGAGTCGGAAGATCTCGCGGGCCAGATGGCTTCCCTGGCGCCGCTCCTCTTGCGTCCGCTGCGGAGTCTCTCAATCGGGGCGGGCTGGGAGTTGGCGGGACCGGACCAGCCCAACACGGTGGCCGGAGCCCGCACGACCCTGGTGTTGCTCGGAGCCAAAGACGCTGCGGATCCCGCAGTGTCGATCGACGGCAAGCGGATGACCCTCTCAACACGGACCGTGTCGCCAAGTATCGGGAAATGGCTTCCGATACTGGCGGCGAGGCAGCGGGTCGACAGGCTCATCCGATCGGGAAAGAGCGCTGAAGCGCGTGGACTGGCCCGCCTCCACAACCTGGTCTGCGACGGG
>JAYUUX010000339.1:0-2284 GCA_043754645.1 Verrucomicrobiales bacterium
AGCAAAGTCGCCCACCGCATCGGGCGAAAAAAGACCTTCGCCATTGGGTTCGTGATGGCTTTTCTGGCCACCATTTTTTTCTTCACCAGTTTCGAGAGCAAGTCCGATCTCTGGATGAGCGCAGTCATGGGATTTTTCCAGCTAGGGCTGTTCGCCGGGTTCGCGATCTACCTGCCTGAACTTTTCCCGACCCGCCTTCGCAGCACCGGAGTGAGCTTCTGCTACAATGTCGGGCGTTTCATCGCGGCCACCGGTCCGTTTACGCTGGGCGTCCTCCAGAAATCCCTCGGTGACCGCGCCGTGACCTTGCTGCCCGCAACTGCCGACGCCATCGCCAAGGCTGAAGCGAAGCTGGGAGCGTTTCGTGAGGCCGCGTGTTGGCTGAGCTCCGTCTACCTCGTTGGCCTTCTCATTCTGCCGTTTCTGCCCGAAACAAAAGGGCTGCCAATGCCCGAGGATGAGCCGGTGGAGAAGGCGACCTGACGGTGGGTCGAATCGGTCCCGGCCATTGTTCCCGGCGTCCGGGCCGCCTCCGGTTTTCTGCAGTTCGGCCCTCCGATCCACGCTATTGCGTCCGGATGCTCATGGTCTTCGTCTCCGCGCCGCGCCGGACTGTCATTTCGATCGGGTCGCCTTTTCTCAGAGAAAGGGCGGCAGAAATCACTTCGGACTCGGTCTTCCGCTGCCTGCTGCCGGCGACGGCGACGATGACGTCGCCGGTGAGGAATCCGGCGCGTTTGGCTACTGCATGCTCGCCGTATTGGCCCACGTGCTTCACGTGCAGGCCAAGTTGATCCGCTTTGAGTCCAAGGGCCGTTCGTTTGTTGTCGGGCAGTTCTTCGAGCAACAATCCACCCGTCGCCATGCGGCGCAGATCCCACGTCGTCGCGCGCCAGGAGATGTTGCCGCTGCGCCAGCCTTCGGTGAGTTCGACGCGGGTTTGAATCGTTTTCCCGTCGCGAACCAAGGTCGCGGACAACGTTTCTTTGGGGCCGGCGCGGTGGAGCACCCATTGCAGATCGGCGATCGAGAGCAGCGGTTGCCCTTGGAGGGATTCGATGCCGTCGCCGGGTTGCAGGCCTGACTTGGCCGCGATGGAGCCGGGTGCGACTGCAACGACCGTCGCCCGTTGCTTCGGGTCGAGGCTTAGCCCGAGAACATCAGGAAGCGGGTAGGGGAAAAGCACGGATTCGGGGAATGCCGTGCCTGCGTTCCGGTAGGTCATGCGATCCGACTCACGGATCTGGTGGCAATGGATGCAGCTCCGCGCGAGGTTGGTTCCGGTGGCCAGCGTCGTCGCGTAGCGATCCTTCAGATTGGGATACTCCTCGGGCTTGGCGACGGCAACGGGCGGGCCGTGTTTTCCGGCCAAAGAGGGTTTCACCTCATTGAAGCGAGCATGCAGATCAAGTGCCCCGACCATGGCCTTGCGAAGTCCTTCCATTGTCATGTCCTCGTCCTCCTTGCGCGCGGAACGTGTCCCGAAGCGACCGAGGATCGTCTTGTCGGGGTGCAGGAAAAACGTGTGGAACGACTGGTCGTAGTCGAACTGGAAGAGCGACAGATCCATGCCGTTGCCGTGGATGATCCGGACGCAGACGAAGAGATCCATCAGGTCCGTGATCTCGTTCTGCTGTTCGAGCACCCGTTTGTCGAACTGGCTGCAGGCCACGCAGGGCACACAGCGGAAGATGATCATGAGCGGCTTGTTGCGGAGCTTCGCCTGCTCGATGCCGCGGTCGAGGTCGTTGTAGATCCAGCGGCCCGGCGTGGAGAAGGTCTTCATGTCCTCCGTCACCTTCTCCAAGGGTGAAGCGGCACTGAGCGCGAAGGGAAGGACCAAGGCTCCGGCAAGCAAAGCGAGGGAAGAAGCTTTCATGGGTGGAGGGCGTTATCCGCCCGCCACCGTTCGTCGACAAGCCCGATTACTTCCCGAGGCCGTAGGCCACGAGGCGGTCCTCGCTGCGGAGGAAGAGCCGTTTGTCCGACAGCACGGGCGCGGCCCAGCACGGGTAACTGAGGCCCGGGACCTGGAAGCGCGAGATTTCGTCCAGCTTCTCCGGACTTGGTTTCACCAGGCCGAGCAACCCGCCTTCGCCGAACGTGACCAGTTTCCCGTCCGCCATGATGGCAGAGCCGCGGCCGAAGACGTCGGGCTGGGCCTTCGCACCGCGAGGGGGATGGCCGCGCCAGCGTTCGTCGCGGGACCACTTCACCGCGCCGGTCTTCAGCTCCACGCAGCGGAAGGTCGCATCGGGTTCATTGCGGCCACTGAAGGCGTAGA
>JAYUUX010000340.1:0-2912 GCA_043754645.1 Verrucomicrobiales bacterium
GGCGAATCGCATCCTCCCAGCGCCGTGTAGTCGGTCAATGAATCTGGTGGGATGACGATGTTCGGACGGATGGTGCTGGTCCCATACGTGCCGCCGGGAGTGAGGCTGACGTAAGAGGGATCGCCGATGGGGATGACGGAGTTGAGCCCGTCATTGGCTCCCCGCAGGAAGATGAACAGCAGCTTCTTTCCGTTCAGACCCATGGTGCCCTCGGCAAGAGCCCGCTTCATCACGAACGGGATGTCGACGAGTGTGGACAGCGCGACGCCGAGACCGACCTTCAGGCTGCGGTCAAAGAACGAACGGCGGGAGAGGAGGTTGATCGATGGGTTCATGGGTCATTGCTCCTGGAAGCGGGGGAATGTCATCAACATGGCGACCATGCCGCGGACTCGGGGGTCGTAGTTGACGTTGTTGGTGGTCAAAGCGGAGAACGGGCTCGCAGCTACTCCATCGTCGGCGGTGTTAAGGAAGTTGATCCCCTGTGCGCGATAGGATTCGAGGTTTCCGGCGCCTTCGCCGGGGAAGAGGATGGCGAGGAAGTAGTCCACGACTGCCGCCGCATCGGTCTGGCTCGGCAAGGGGAGCTTTTTCCTGATCAGCGCGACGGGGTCCGACGTGGTCGCGGTGTATTCTTTTCCAGACGAGAGGAGCATGTCCTGCGCGAACCGGATGCGTTCGGCGAGCGTGCCGGCGCTGATCCACGGCGGACCGGCTTCCGGAAAGCCGTCCGGTTCAGCCCGGTCGAACAGGCCCATCGCTCCAGCCCGGCCGGTGAGGGTCGCGATGTTGTATCCGTCGGTGTCTGCGGTGGGCCGGCCATTGAGATCGATGGCCCGCAGCGAGCGGACGGCCGCCACGCCAAATTCGAAGGGCGTCCGGACCTTCTGCATCGAGCCGTCGTTTCCGCGGAAGAGATCGGAGCTGAAGATGGTCGCCAGCACGGCCCGGATGTTTCCTTTCGGAAGGCTGTTTTCCCAGGTGAGCATGCAGGCTTTCACGAGATCTTCTTCCGGCGAGGTGGCTCCGTCTGTGAAGTCGTAGCCGATGTCGAAACCGTCATGCACGAAGAGCCGGCAGAGTTTCACGCTCATGAACTCCTGGGTGAACGGCTGGTCCGCAAGGTGGGCGACGACGGCGTAGCCCTCGTTGATGGCGTTCGTGCCGTTGCCGACGGGCGCGGCCCAAGAGTAGTCGCGTCCGGCCCAAGGAGGACCGAAGCGGGCCGGGATCGTCTTTCCCGTGCTGCGGGTCAGGACGCGGGTGACGGGGTTGGTCGTCCAGTTGTAGAACAGGCTCTTGGCCGTGGTGAAGGTCGTGGTGGAGTTGGTAAAATGGCGTTCGGGACGGAACGCCATGCCCCACACGCCGAACAGGTTTGAGACGGCCGTGTTGGTCGAACCGGTGCCGGCCACGATCTGGTTGGTGGTCTGGACGGCGAACGGATCGTTCAGCTTGTCGGCATCCTTGATCCGCACCGTCCAACCGGACCAGATGCGGGACATCTGGACGATGTCATTCTGGTCGTAGCCGTTGTCCACGCCGAAGGCGAAGAGCTCGAGGATCTCACGGGCGTAGTTCTCATTGGCGACGTTCGAGCCGTCGCCGCGGCTGTCGACGGTGTCGAGGAAGATGATCATCGCGGGGCTTTCGGCGCTGATCTTGAGAAGGTCGTGGAAGGTGGTGCCGGGATTGAGCAGGGCGCTCCGCCACAGCTGGTTTTCCCGAAGTTCCAGATCGGTGGCCAGCCAGCCCATGACGTTGCCGTCGTCATAGAAGCGATCGAAGTAGTCCCTGCTCTTGGAGTATTGGGTGACGAAGTGGTTTTCCCAGAACTGGAGCTGCGTCTCCAGCAGTTGGCGTTTGGCCCGGATGGCCCGCTGGATGTGCCAGGCCCGAAGGTCGCCGATGGCGGCGGCGCGGTTGTTCAGCTTGAAGGTTATGCCCGGGATTCCGGTGTCTGGTGTGGCCTGCACGCCGGAGCCGGAAAGACGGATCGTCAGCGAGCGGTTGGTCGCGGGCCGATACCAGAAGCCGAGCGAGCAGACCTGGTTGTTCGTCAGCCCGGTGATGTTGGTGAATTGGATGGAATTGTGCGAGGTGCTGCCCGCGGCGTTGAAGTCCAGCTTGAGACTGTTAATCCCCGACTTGGCGGACTCGGTGGTCGCGACGGAAGCCGTGGCGTTCGTGCCCACGATCCAGTTGGCCGTCGGGAATCCGGACTCGAAGTCGCCGTTGGAGATCAGGTTCACCCCGGCTTCCGGATCTGATCCGGCCACAAGACGGATGTCGTCCAGGTAGGCCACGCCGGAACCGGACAAATAGATGTTGAGGCTGTTGCCCGAGTAGGTGCCTACGGCTGAACCGTAGAGCCAGACGGCCCCGCCGTTGGTGGAGATCAATCCCGTGTCGAAGGTCTCCGGAATCGCCTCAGGGACGAGTTGTTCGTTGATGAAGGCCTGGGGGCCGATGCTTGCGACGCGTTCCAGTTCGTCGGGGGTGGGTCCGTAGGCGAGGCGATTCAGGATCGACGCCGACAGAAGTGCGTTGGAGCCGAGCGGTTGGACTTCCACGCGGTAGAAGCCCGAGGAGTTGGTTCCCGGGGTGATCAGCTGGAAACCCGAACGGGTTCCGTTGGTCTCCTCGATCCAAGCCTCCCCGAGGGCCGGCGATCGCCAGAGCTTGTAGCTTTGGGCAGACGGAAATGGCGTCCACTTGAGGACCCGCTGCGTGTTGCTGGCGGTGATCGAGACGGCGGGTGGTCCAGCCGCGGCGACGGCTCCGGTTGTTAGGGGATTCTCCGGTGCGGCAAGGAAGACGGCGGCAAGACAGCACCAGCCAACAAATTGATTCCTTCGGAGGGTCATAAGATTCAGGTAGCAGTTTCGAACAAGAGGGCAAGTTCTGTTCCC
>JAYUUX010000341.1:0-3986 GCA_043754645.1 Verrucomicrobiales bacterium
CTTCCATTTCCTGTAAAGATAGAGGCGCCGATTCAGGAAATGGATCGGCGCGATCAGCGCGAGCCGGCAAAACAAGTCCGTGTCCTGTTGCCGCCGGAAACCCTCGTCCCATCCCCCTGTGGCTTCAAACGCCCATCTCCGATGCATCGTATGTGGCCCCTGACCTGTCCCGCAAAAAAACGTGAGGAACGGAGTCACGGGCTCGGTGGGCTTGATCTTTCTGGGCAAGAAAACGCCTTTCCCCCAACGGTTCTTTCGTCGATCTCCAAGGCTCCGGCCATATTCATCGATGTCCGAGATCTCACAAACGACAGCGCCGACACTCGGATTCGCGCGCAAGTAGGCCGACATCTCCTCCAGAGCCGTCGGCAACAGCAGGTCATCCGGATCCAGAAAGACGATGAAGTCGGAGGACACTGTTGCTGCGTTGAAGCCGGTGTTGCGCGCCGCCGATACTCCGCCGTTCGGCCTCCGCACGAACCGAATCCGCGGATCCTTCCGGCCGTATTCCTCCGCGATATCCAAACAGCGGTCAGGACTTTCATCATCCACGACCACGAGTTCCCAGTTTGAATAGGTTTGCGACAGCACGCTCTCAATCGCCTGACTGAGGAACTGCTCAACCTTAAAACACGGCACCACGACGCTGATCAACTCCATCGGTGGTTTATCGGAATTCCCCGGTCGCAATTGAGGGGGTATCTTCAAAAGGCCGCTGCCCCGGTCATCACCACCGAATCCGCCGATGAGCGCCCGGCCCTTGTCCACGTTGGAGACTTTCCCAACCGTCGCGGATCAGACATTCTCTCCCTATGCAGATCCGCTGTGGCGTCATCACGATTTCCGACCGCGCGTCGAAGGGCCTCTACGACGACTTGGGAGGGCCGGCGCTGAAAACCGCCGCTTCCGGCTACGGCTGGAAGGTGGCGGGCGAAGCGCTGGTTCCCGACGAGAAACGCGACATCCAACGCGCCGTCCGAGAACTGATCAACCAGGGCTGCAACCTTGTCCTGACGACGGGAGGCACGGGCGTCGCCCTCCGCGATGTCACGCCCGAGGCCGTCCGCGAGATCGCCATCCGGGAACTTCCCGGTTTCGGTGAAGTCATGCGGGCGGAGTCCATGCAGATCACGAAGAACGCGATCCTTTCCCGCAATTTGGCGGCGGTGGTCGGCCAGACGCTGGTCGTTTGCCTTCCAGGCAAACCCAGTGGCGCGGTCGAATGCCTCGGGTTCGTCGTCGGAGCAATCCCGCACTGCGTCGAGGTGCTCCAGGAAGTCCCGACGAGCTGCTGAGGATGGCCCGAGGTGGGGCCAGCCGCGCTGCGGCTGGCCGCCGGAGTCGCAGCGCGACTCCGGCCACCATTCCGCCGGAGCGCGGAACCCCAGGCCGGACTCCGCCGTCCTACTTCTTCAGCAGCGCATACTCCATCGAGTCGACCAGAGCCTGCAGCGACGCCGTGATGATGTTCTCGCTTACGCCGACCGTGCCCCACTCGGTCTTGCCGTCGGTGCTGGTGATGAGCACGCGGGTCTTGGCCGCGGTGCCGGCCACGCCGTCGAGGATGCGGACCTTGTAGTCGGTCAACGTGATCTTCTTCAACGCGGGGAACGACTTCGCCAGAGCCGAACGCAACGCTCCATCGAGCGCGTTCACCGGGCCGTCTCCTTCGGCGACCGTGTGATGGGTCTTGTCGCCCACGCGCACCTTGACGGTGGCTTCGCACGTGGAAGCACCGCCGTCGCCGCGCATCGAGACATGGTAGGAATCGACCGTGAAAAGCAGCTCGGGATTGTGGTCCATGATCCCTCGGATCAGCAGCGCGAGCGACGCCTCGGCCGCTTCGTATTCGTAACCGCTGGATTCCATTTCCTTCACCCTGGTGGTGATGGTGCGGGCCTCCGGGGCGTCAGACGTCAGCTTGAAGCCCAGCTCCGCGGCCTTGAGCAGGATGTTCGTCCGGCCGGACATGTCGCTGACAAGCACGCGGCGGTGGTTGCCGACGAGCTCCGGCTTGATGTGCTCGTAGCTGCGGGCCACACGTTCGATCGCGTGGACATGGATGCCGCCCTTGTGGGCAAAGGCGGTCTGACCCACCCACGGCTGGCGTGTGTCGTGGCGAACATTCGCGACCTCGTCCACGAACTCGGCCAGTTCCTTGAGCTTGGGCAGCGACTTCTCCGGCACGCCGACACGGTTCATCTTGAAGGCGATCGTGGGGATGACGCTGATGAGGTTGCAGTTTCCGGTGCGTTCGCCGTAGCCGTTGATCGTTCCCTGGATGTGGTCGGCTCCCGCTTCGAGCGCGGCGATGCCGTTGGCCAATCCGAAGCCGCAATCGTTGTGGGTGTGGATACCGATCCGGGCGGTCAGCTTGGACTTGGCCAAGGTGACGATGCGGCTGATCTCGCTGGGCAGGGCACCGCCGTTGGTTTCGCAAAGGCAGATGACGTCCGCACCGGCCTTTTCGGCCGCCCGCCACGTGGCGAGGGCGTATTCGGGTTCGTCCTTGAATCCGTCGAAGCTGTGCTCGGCGTCGTAGACCACGGTCTTTCCCTGATCCTTCAGGAAGCGGATCGTGTCGGAGATCATGGCGAGGTTTTCGTCCGGCTTTACGCGGAGCACCTCGGTGACGTGGAGCAGCCATGTCTTGCCGACGATCGTCACGACGGGTGACTTGGAATCGAGGAGCATCCGGATCTGCGGATCATCCTCCACGGCCACACCTTTCTTTCGGGTGAACCCAAAGCTGGCGATCTTCGCATTCTTCCACTTCCGCTTGGCCGCCTGCTGGAAGAACTCGAGATCCTTCGGATTCGAGCCCGGCCAACCGCCCTCGATGTAGTGCACGCCGAACTGGTCGAGTCGCTCGGCGATGCGGAGCTTGTCGGCCAGCGAGAAGTTGATGCCTTCGGCCTGCGCGCCGTCACGGAGGGTCGTGTCGTAGATTTCGACTTTTTGTTTCATGGAATGCGGATGTGTTTAACCACAGATGGATAAAAAACGAAAACCCCGTTCCGGTTCGCGGAACGGGGTTTTCGGGAATTCAAAACTCGTTCAGCGCCGGTGTGGGGGGCATCCAATAATGATTCCGCCAATGATGCTGATCCGGCCCGCGGTGGCGGGTCCGACTCGGTTCAACATGTTGACGGCGCTGTTCACGGTTGATTGACGTGCCAGAGGAACGTCGGCTTGCCAAGGCAAAAGCTTGGCTGAAGCCACTCCCTTCAGGCAAACGGAGCCACGCGGATGAGCGCATTGCGGCTGCCCACGCCGTTGTCGAGGTATTCGGCCGCCGCGGGATCATCTACCCAGACACCATCGACGACGAAGCGGTATTGGTGTTCGCCCGGTGGCAGCATCAACTCCTTCCACCATCGACCTGCGCCCATCGAGACCATCTCGATCGCGGTCTGGTTCCAGTCATTGAAGGTGCCGGCAACATAGACCGCCCGGGCGTTGGGATCGACGAACTCCAACTGCACTCGCCGGTAGGTCTCCTGCGGAGGTGTGGCTGCTTTGCGCCTGGAGAGTTTCATATCGCGGCAGGGATAATGGCACGAACCGCGCACAACACCACCATCGGTTTTTAGCGAACCCTCCGCCAAAATTGAAACAGCGGGTCAATTGTGCCCGTGCTCGCCACCGACGCGTTCCAGATGCGACATGATGTGCCCATTCTGGGGAGCGCGGCCGACCGCTTCCTTCATCTGCTCGAACCACCATTGGGCCCGCGAGCGGGTGACTCCCTTGGGGGTATGCACATGGGCTTCCTTGCTCCGCACCATCCCGAACTCCAGCTGTTGGCGTTTAATCATAGGTTTCCTTTTGCTGGGCCAAAACCTATCCAATCCTAGAGGACATCCGCTGTCCTGGCAAACGGGCCGGTGCACGTCGAATACCCGCCTTGTGGGACCTTCGGTTCGGGTCTAGCTTCGGGTCGTGAATCCCCGCCGGCTCCTGTTGTGCTTTGCCGTCTGGCTCTG
>JAYUUX010000342.1:0-3526 GCA_043754645.1 Verrucomicrobiales bacterium
GCTTCGGAGGCAAGAGTGGGTGCGATGACCGCCGCGAGCAGGAGCAGTGGTCTCTTCAAGGAATTGAGTATGAATTTCATGGTCAGTTCAGGAGTTGAGCAAGGAGATGAAGCCACCCTGAGGTGTCGGCTTCGCGGCACGGATGTGACGATTCAGTGAACTGGGACAATCCCCGGTCAGAACTCGCCGGTCAGGCTCACGCTGTAGGTGCGTCCCCGGCGGAAGCGGTAGAAGACGGGGCCGTCGGTCGAATCGCCGTAATTCTGCGAGAACTCGCCGTCGAGCAGGTTGCGCACGCCCAAGCGCACCTTCCAGTTCTTGCCGATCTTCTGAGATATATTCAGGTCTGCGAGCATCGGGGAATGTTCGTAAATGTCTGGTCCCTGCGTGGTGCCTAGGATGACACGTTCGCCCGTCATGTTGAGCGTCGCGGAAAGCGAGGTGCCCGTGGGCAGGTCCCAGTTCACGTCCACGTTCAGGATGTAGGGCGACTGGTCATAGAGCGGGCGGTTGGCGGAAACGCCCGGATCATCGAGCCGTTTGATGAGCAGCTCCTGTGGCGTGAGAGGAACCTCCGACTGCATCAAGGCGCCGTTCAGCCCCAAGCTGAGCCCGGCGAGCTGCGGCGACAGGAAGGCGAGGCTCTTCCGGATCTCCAACTCCAGCCCGTAGACCTTGGCTTCGGCACGGTTGTCGAAGGTGTAGAACGCGTCGTCGACCTCGGTGGAGACGCGTTCGATCGGGTTCTCCAGCTTCTTGTAGAATACGCCCGCGCTGACCACTTCGCCCGGTCCGGTGAACCACTCGAAGCGCGCGTCGTAGTTCTCGATGGCCGACATCTTGAGCGACGGGTTGCCCCGGATTAGCGCGTTGATGCCGGGGTCGAAGGTGTCGATGCCCGCAAGCTCGCGGAAGCTCGGCCGCGCCACGGTCTGGCCGTAGCCGAGCCGCAGGTTCATCGAGGGCGACACGGTGAAGACGAGGCTCACCGCCGGGAGCACGTCGCTCTGGCGCAGCTGCGCCGCGGGCGGATCGGACGGACGCCGGTTCAACCGCTCGACGTCGATCGAGGTCTCCTCGAAACGCGCCCCGCCGATCAGCCGCAGCCGGGAGGTCACCGGCACGTCGAGCATCCCGTAGAACGCCATGACATCGCGCGTGGCGTCATAGGGCTGGGACAACGCGCTGCGGAGCCGGCCGTTGAAGTCGTTCACGTCCGTCACGGCCGAGCCGGTGAAGTCGAAGCGCCGCTCGAAGAAATCGCGCGACGCGGTGTTGTAGGCCACGCCGGACTTTGCCTCGGCCGGGAGATGGCCGAACGCGGTAAAAGGGACGGTCAGATCCCCCTTCAACGTGTTGGCGATCTCGGAGGACTCGCGGAAAAACCGGGCGGGAAACAGGTTCGGCGCCCAGCCCTGGTTGATGTTGACCTGTCCGGAGCCGAGATCGAGCACGCCGTCGAAGAAGCGGTGGTCCGGCTCGTTCTGCTCCGTCTGGGCCAGCGCGGCCTGCCAGTCGAAGCCCGCCTCCATCGGCGGATGGAACACGTGCCGGCCGCGGAGCTGGTAGTTCTCGATGGCGCGTTCGGTGAAGTGGACCTGGTTCAACAGCATCTGCTCGCCGAAGCCGGGGGCGACGTCGACGCCGTTGCCGAGGAACCGCCGCGTCTCGTCCTCCAAGCTGCGGCTGAGGAGGAAGTTGAACCCCAGCTCATGGTCGGAATGGATCTGCCACGCGAGATTGACCGACGCGCCGTAGTCGGTGGTGACCTGCGACCGGTCCTCTACGCCTTCCCGGCTCGCATTCGACAGGTTGCCTCCGAGGTAGCGCCCGTAGTCGGCGGCATACTGGCTGAAGTTCCGCGCGTAGTTGAACGAACCGAAGAAGCCGAATCGCCGGTCCAAAAGATACGAGGTCTGGCCAAGCGAGACGTTGAACGAGGTGTTCAACGGGACCGACCGCTCCCCGCCGCCGTAAGACCGTTTCGCGAAGGCCGCGTTCTGCTGCGCCGCCAACACCGGGTTGGCCAGCGGATCGGCGATGGACGCGGAGCGCAGCGCTTCGGGAATGGGCGCCGGACCGGCGGGAATATCGAAGGGTTTGAGCGAGATGTCGGGCGCCGCGAAGAAGTCCGAACGGAGGTTCGACTGCTCGTTGTATCCCTGGCCGACGGAGAACTTGAGGAACGGCCGCGCCGGAAAACTCTTCGTGACGACGTTGATCGACGCCCCGGACGTGCTGCCCTCCTGGTCCGGCGTGAAGGTCTTGGTCGTGACGACCTTCTCGATGATGTCCGCCGCGAAGATGTCGATGGGCGCGCTGCGGCGATACGGGTCGGCCGTCGGCACCTCCACGCCGTTCAGCGAGGTGACGTTGTAGCGGTCGGACAAGCCGCGGACGACGGCGAACTTGCCGCCCACGACGGTCGCGCCGGTGATCTTCGTGACCACGTCGGCCGCGCTGCGCGTGCCGCCCCGGCTGATCTGCTCGGACCCGACGGAATCCTGCACGCTGGAGGCGGAGGCGCGTTCCTCGAGGAGCTGCTCGATCTTGCCCGCGTTCGCCATCTTCTCCTCGTCGAAGGCGGACTTCGTCGTCTCGGTCCGCCGTGCGGCGGGAGGCGGCGTGGGCCGGGCGGGTTCCGAATTTGTCCCCGCGGAAACTCCCGTGTTCATCCCCGTGCCCGTTCCACCAACGGCGCGACGGACCAGCGGAGCTCCGCCGATGCCGGAGCCACCCACGGCCGGAGCGACGGCACGGTTTGGAAGTTCCGCCGCCGCATCCGGTGCGGTATTCATGGGCGGCGGGGTGTTCTTCGGGGCTTCGGCCGGCTTGGCCTCTTCCTTGGGGGGCGTCGGCTCGGGAGGTTTTTCCTTGGGAGGCTCGGGCTCCTTCGGCGGATCGGGCTTCTTGGGAATGATCTCGGCGAAGACGGTCTGGAGCTTCTTGCCGAGGATGCCCTCGCGGGCGGCGAAGAAGAAAATTGTGCCGACGACGGCGACGTGCAGGACGATGGAAACCGTCGCACTGCTGCCCGTGGAAGGCTTCGGAAGTTGGGGCTCTCGGGCCATGCGTCTGGAGCGCTATTTGCCCTGGGGCTCCGTCGCGAGGCCCACCTTGGTGACGTTAGCCCGCGAAAGGATGTCGAGGATGGCGACGACCTTCTGGTATTGGATCCCGAGGTCGCCCCGGACGACCATGGTGATGTTAGAATCTGCGTTCCGCGCGTCCACCACGGCGTTGTAGAGGTCCTTCACATCCGGGAAGTGCTGGTCGTTGAAGTAGTATTTGCCCTCCTTGTCCACGGCCACCGTGTTGAGCTTCGGCGGCATGGGCTTTGGGTTCGGCGTGGCGTCGGGCAGGTTCAGCGGCAGGTCGTTGAAGGACGGCGTGGTCGTGATGATGAAGATCACCAGCAGCACGAAGGCGAGGTCGAGCAGCGGCGTGATGTTCAGCTCGTTCATCGTGTGATGATGCGAGGCGGAGTATTTCTTCCGCTGGCGGCGGGCGAGGGACATGGCTCAGG
>JAYUUX010000343.1:0-2798 GCA_043754645.1 Verrucomicrobiales bacterium
AAGTCGGCCGGATTGGGCGTCGACTGGGGACGCTTCGACAGGACGATCTGATGCTGCGCGAGGGCGTCGTTGGCCTCGTCCGTGCGGTTCGTGCGGAGCAGGGCCTGGCTCAGGAGATACCACGCGGCCGGATGCTGCGGATCGACCGTCGTGGCGGCCTCGAATCCCCAGATGGCGTCCTCGAGGCGGTTGAGGTTGAAGTGCGCCCGACCCAGTTGAAACACGGTCGCGGCGATGGACTTGTCCATGTCCCAGGCCGTTTGGAGGGACTTGGTGGCCTCGACGTTCTGGTTCTGCCGGAGCTGGGCGCATCCTTGAACGAAGTGGGCCGCGGCTGACTGCGGATCCAGTTTCAACGCTTCGGTCGCCTCGGCGAGGGCCGCGGCCGCATCGCCGCCCAGCAGGAGGGCATTGGCGAGGTTGAGACGCGCGTCGAAATGGCCGGGGCTTTCCGCCACGGCCTGCCTGAACTCGCCGGTCGCCTTGGCCGCGTTGCCCGAATCGTAGGCGGCCTTGCCGGCGGACATGGAACGGTCGAACTCGGCGCTGGGACCGTCCGCTGCACCGCCGGACGACTTCGGGCTGCAGCCGGGAACAAGGAGCCACAGGGCGGAAAGAAACGCGAGGATGGGGACGGACTTCATGGTGAGCGGCGGGACAATTCGAACGATAGACGCAGGCCCTCGAGCGTCAGGTTGGGAACGACCGCCGAAATTTCCGGCAACCGCGCGGCGATGAGGCGCGCATAACCGCCGGTGGCGACGACGGGCAGCTCCTTGACTCCCAATTCGGCCTTCAAACGCACGATGAGCTCCCGGACCAGTCCACGGTAACCGTGGACCGCGCCGACGAGCATCGCGTGCTCGGTGGTCTTGCCGATGACGCCACGGGGTTCTCGGATCTCGATGCGCGGCAGGAGCGCCGTCTTTTCGTGGAGGTAATCGGTCATCGCCGAAAGCCCGGGCGCGATCACACCGCCGACGTAGTTGCCGCCCTTGTCCACCACGTCGAACGCGACGGCGGTGCCGAACGCGACCACGACGGCGGGCGCCCCGAACCGGTGTCGGACAGCGACGGCGTTAGCCAAACGGTCCGCGCCGATGGCCGCGGGTTTCGGATAGTCGATGCCAACGCCGGCGACGGTCTCGGAGCTCAGCTCGTAGGGGGACGGAATCCCGTGCGCGCGAAGCCAACGCCGGATGAAAGGAGTCGCTTTCGGAACAACACTGGCAATCGCGGCGGATTCGATCCCGTCCTTGCCCACGAACTCCGCGAGGCCGGCGTGGACCTCGCCGGAACGCCAACCCGCCGTCTTCAGGTCGACGGAGCGGAGAATCCTCCGCCCTTTGGACAATCCGACGTGCGTATGGGTGTTGCCCACATCGAACAGCAGCAGCATGGCCTCCAAGCTCACGGAGCGAATGGAAAAAGAAAAGCCCGCCGAGAGGGGCGGGCTTGAATGGCTAGGGATCGGCCTACTGGGAGACGAAGGTGTAGGCGTAGTCCTTGCGCCCTTCATCCGTCACCGCCCACATGTTGGCCCGGGGTCCGACGGTGCCCCACAATTTGACCTGCCGGACACTGCCGTCGCCGAAGGCGTAGTTGGAGGCCAACCCGCCGTGCCGGGCTTGGTTGAGCTCCGAATAGTCGTTCCCGTTCCCTTCGAAGAGGTCCATGTAGAAGTGGTAGGACTCGTTCTTCTTCTCGCCGAAAAAGACGACTTCCTCGACCTTCTTGGCGCCGCCTTCGGCGAACGGGACGTCGACGGGCACGTCCGCGATGGTTTTCCCGTAAAAATCGTTCCACCCATTGATGATGTAGGAGCGGGGGGCCTTGTCCGCATCGTCGACCGGTCCGGGAACCGAGGCGGGGGGCTTCGGTCCATCCGACGGACAGACGATGACGCGCAGATCCTTGTATCCGTCCTTCAGCGCTTCCGGCCAACGGGGGTTATACTTCGCCGGAGTGCTCCCGACGGTCCTGGCCGGATATTTGCCGTTGTTGCCGCCGGCATAGAGAGTCAACGAAATCGAGAGCTGCCGAAGGTTGTTCACGCAGGCGATGCGTTTTCCCGATTCCTTGGCGCGAGCCAGGCTCGGCAGGAGCATGCCCGCGAGGATGCCGATGATGGCGATGACCACGAGGAGTTCGATCAGCGTGAACCCGCCGCTTCTGTCCGCGACCGGGAGTTGGGTTGTCTTTTGCATAGTCGTGATGCTTTCTGTTCTTCGGTGAATCCCAGCCGCCCTGAAGTTTTCTCGAATGGCCCGGCTGCGGATCCGGTCAGTCTCTAAACTCATGAACGCAAGGAACTGGACATTTGTCGGCGCCGCCGTGCTGCTCGTCGCCCTCAGCGCCTACCTTTTTACGGACTGGTTCAGTGCGGCCCCTATTCGGATTGGTTCACGGATTTTTCCGGGCAGACGCGGGGGGATTGACCGGATCGTGTTCTATCTGGACCGGGAATACAAACTCACATCGATCAAAGTTCTGGTCGAAGCGACCGCCGATTCGGATCCGAAGGCCGCGACCATGTGGCAACTGGCCGCCGCGACGAACTCCGCGCCGGTGACCGATTTCGGATACGGCGAACGGATCAAGGGGATGAAGATTCCGCTGGGAATGGACAATGCGAAACCACTCAAGGCCGGGGTCCAATACCGTCTGCTCGTGGCGGCGGGAAGCAAGGTGGGCACATTCGGATTCAATCTCCCGGTCAAACCGGAACCGCCGGCGAAGTAACCCCCAAGAGGGTCGCGACGTTGACACGATAGTTGCGCTTGCAGGCGCCGAAGCCG
>JAYUUX010000344.1:0-1715 GCA_043754645.1 Verrucomicrobiales bacterium
ATCGGTCCGTCCGGCGTGGGGAAATCCTCGTTGATCAACCGGATCTGCGGCGAAGAAATGCTCCCGGTCCAGGAGGTCCGCGAGGCCGACCAGAAGGGCCGCCACACCACGACCCAGCGTGAATTGATGCCGCTTCCAAACGGGGCGCTCGCCATCGACACGCCGGGCATCCGTGAACTCCAGATCTGGATCACCGAAGCGGAACTGGCGGAGGCCTTCGCGGACATCGAGGCCCTGTCGCTCAAGTGCAAGTTCACGACCTGCCGTCACGCGAACGATCCCGGATGCGCCGTGCGCGGAGCCCTTGAGTCGGGCGCGTTGCAGGCGGATCGACTGGAGCACTACTTCAAGCTCAAGGCCGAAGCGGCGGTCCTGCGTGGACGCCAGCAAGGCCGGGTATCGGTGCAGGAGCGGCGCATCAAGAAGCGGTTGGTGTTCGAACGGGATGAACCCTGGAGCAAGACGTGAAAAAGGCAGCCGATGAAGGCTGCCTTTCGGAAAATGTTTTCGGGAGAGGTTACTTGAGGGGCAAGGCCAGAAGCTCGGAAGCCTTCCAAGGCTCTGAACGATCCTTGGCCTCGTCACGGATCTTCTTCACTTCTGCGGGAATCACGGGAGTGCCCTTGTTGCCCCAGTCATTGCGGATGTAGCTGACGATGTCGGCAATCTGCTGGTCCGTCAGCTGATCGCGCCAAGCCAACATGTTGTTGTTGTATTCGACGCCGTTGACCGTGATAGGCCCACCGATGCCATTCAGGACCAGCATAATGATCCGGTTCGGCCCTTCCACATTGACCCAGTCGGATTTCGCCAGCGGCGGGAACTGGCCCGGCACACCGACACCCGTGGCTTGGTGGCAACCACTGCAGTAGGTGTTGTAGCCTTTCCGTCCACGGATAAACCAATCTGGGACTGGAACTTTGGGATGAGCGCCATCGACCTCCTTAAAGGCCTCAAATTTTCCGTAGACGTTCGGATCAAAGTCCGCGCCCGAGTTGATCGAACGGACGATCAAGGCGTAGACAAGGATTCCGAGAAGGGTCACCGCCCACAGGGGAGCCGGGGTAAACCCCACCTTCGGCTCGGAGCCGTTTTCAACCGCAGACTTGTTGGAGAGTTCGCTCATGGCTCGGCGTTACTTCGCGGCTCCATTGGTCGCGGTCTGGCTGACCGCGTTGGTCTTGGCCTTGGGCGCATACATCGGCGCCTCGAACAGGTTCACGTCCTGGCGCAGGCTCTTCAGATAGGCCACGAGGGCGCGGGCTTCGGCGGTCGGAACCACTTCGTAACCGGTCTGGTATTGCTTCGGGAGGACGACGGACTCGGGAAGCTTCAGGGCCGACGTGGACCCGCCCTGCGGCATGATCTTCCGGTAGTCGAAGAGGTGCAGATACGGCGGCATCGTCGACTTGTTGCCGGCTTTGCCGTCCATGAACGCGTTGGGCGCGAACAGGTGGACGAAGTGCCAGTTCTCGTCCGGCTGACGCAGTCCGATGTTGGAGAGGTCGGGTCCGAGACGTTGCACGCCGAACATGGCGGGCTGATCGAACAGGTAGTCGCGATGGACGCTGAAGCGGTTCAATTGCGTCCAACGTGCGTCGGCCGGATGCGGCGAGACCTGCTGGCTGTGGCAGTAGTAGCAGCCTTCGCGCTGGTAGATCTCACGGCCCTGCGCGGCAAGTCCGGCGCGGGCCTGGGGATAGATTTCACCGACG
>JAYUUX010000345.1:0-7711 GCA_043754645.1 Verrucomicrobiales bacterium
CCTCTGCGACCCGGGCCAAGGACCTGCCCGCCCTCGCCGGCAAACTCAGCGACACCCAGCTCGCCGCGCTCGAGCAATTCCTCAAAACCCGTTACGGCCTCAAGTGACCATTATCATCTACCACACCATGAAGAAGCCGCTTTTCCTTCTCACCTTCGCCGCCGCCGCGCTGCCCGCGCTGGCGCAGACCTCGGCCTACACGCCCGCGCCCGGACAACTCGTCGTCTCTCCGGCGTATGCCTACCAGAACTTCGAGGACTTCTGGATGGGGCGGAACGACGCGTCGCTGAAACCCGACGACGTCACCCAGCACACCGGCGTCATCGCCTTCGATTTCGGCATCACGGACCGCCTCGCAGCCGATGTCCAGGTGGGCTATTCGCGCACGGAGTCCAAGGCTTTCGGAGGATCCAACAGCGACGACGGAATGACCGACTCCCTGATCGGCCTCCGCTACAAGCTGATCGATGAAACCAAGGTCAACTGCCGCTGGTCCCCGACCTTCACGCTGCGTGTCGGAGCGATCATCGAAGGCACCTACGACGCCGGCCTGCCGTTTTCGGCCGGCGACGGTGGATCCGGATTCGAAACCTCCCTCCAGTTCGGCAAGTCCATCGGGTCCACCGGCCTCGCCCTCTACGGCGACATCGGCTACCGGAACCGCAACCAGACCGTGCCCGACGACATCTTCGGCAGCCTCGGTTTGTCCTACACCTTCGCCCAGGCGATCACCCTGTCCGGCGGCTACCGCCACATCCAGAGCCTGTCCGGCACCGACATCGGCGCGCCCGGATTCACCTTCCCGAGCCTGCGCGAGATCAACCAACTCGCCGAAGTCTCCCTGAGCTACACCGACAAGGGCGGCCGCACCTACGCGCTCTTCGGCGCCTTCTCGCTCGACGGCCGGAACACCGGCGACAAGACCATCTTCGGCGCCGCCATCAGCATCCCGATCCAGCTCCGCTGATCATCGCCTGACAGACTTCGACCGCGCGACGGCCCGGCTTCACCGCCGGGCCGTTCGCTTGAAAGCCCCGCGCATCGGACGATGATGTCCGGCAGATGCCCGCCACCGACCACATCCGCAACAAGCTCTCGCAGGTCCCGCACAAGCCGGGTGTCTACCTGCACAAGGACCGGTTCGGCACCGTCATCTACGTCGGCAAGGCCCGCGACCTCCGCAACCGCGTCTCCCAGTATTTCCACTCCTCCCGCCGCCAGGGCTGGGACCTCAAGTTCAACGCCCTCGTCGACGCCATCCACGACTTCGACTGGCACGTGGTGAAGTCCGAGCCCGAATCGCTCCTGCTTGAAAGCAAGTTGATCAAGGAGTTCAAGCCGCGCTTCAACGTCGACCTGCGCGACGATAAAAACTTCCTGCTCCTCAAGGTCAACCTCGCCGACCCCATCCCGCGCTTCACCCTCACGCGCCTCCGCAAGGACGACGGCTGCGTCTACTTCGGGCCCTTCGCTCACAGCGGCAGCGTGCGCCGCGCGGTGATCATGATGCGGAAGAAGTTCCAGCTCCGCGGCTGCCGTCCGCTCACGCCCAACGAGTCGGACTACAAGCACTGCCTCTACGGCAACCTCAAGCACTGCACCGCGCCCTGCATCGGCAACGTGACCCGCGAGCAGTATCTCGAACAGGTCCGCGCCGGCATCGAGTTCCTCCAGGGCCAGACGGACGAACTCCGCGCCGAGCTGGAAGCCGAGATGAAGAAGGCCGCGGCCAACCAGGAATTCGAGAAGGCTGCCCAGCTCCGCGACGCGCTCAAGGACATGGCCCGGACCGTGCAGAAGACGGAGAAGTTCGAGCGCATTCCCTACAAGCTCCCCGTCTCCATCCACCCGGAGGCCGACATGCGCGAACTCGGCCGCCTGCTCGGACTGCCCAAGGCGCCCGAACGCATCGAGGGCTTCGACATCTCGAACATTTCCGGAACCTTCATGGTCGCGTCCATGGTGAGCTTCTGGCACGGCCGGCCCGACCGCTCGAACTACCGCCGGTTCAAGATGAAGACCGTCACCGAACAGAACGACTTCGCCTGCATGGCCGAGACAGTTCACCGGCGCTACTCGCGGTTGAAGAAGGAGGTCTTTGGCGCAGGTGAGAAAGTGGGCGAGGGAGAAAGTGAGCAGGACCGTCCGGAAGACTCTGAGGCTTCCTCGCCTTCTCCCTCGCCCACTTTCCCACCTGCCCACCTGCAAGAAATGCCCTGGCTCCCCAAACCTCCCGTCGCGCAGCTTCCCGACCTCATCCTCATCGACGGCGGCAAAGGCCAACTCGGCGCCGCCTGTGAAGAACTGGCCAAGCTCGGCCTATCGCACATTCCCATCATCGGCTTGGCCAAGGAATACGAGGAGATCTTCCGCCCCGGCGAACCCGAGCCGCTCCGTCTCGACCACAGCACCGGCGCGCTTAAGCTCCTCCAGCGCGTCCGCGACGAGTCGCACCGCTTCGCCAACACCTACAACGCCCAGCTCCGCATCAAGAAGATCAGCGAAAGCATCCTCGACGAGTTCCCCGGCATCGGCGACGCGCGCAAGAAAGCCCTCCTCCGCAAGTTCGGCAGCATCCAACGCCTGCGCCTCGCGACCATCGAGCAGATCGAGAAGGTCCCGGGCTTCGGCGGCGAAATGGCGACAAGGCTCAAGGAATTCCTCGACGCCCGCAGCGAGTCCCGGCCGGAGGAGTGATGCGCCTTCGAACGTTGTTCTTCGCCCATCGGGCCCATCAGGCCCGGACGGTTTTTGGACGCGAACAAGGTTTAAGCCCGAACGATGCATCTCAAGGCTGGCCAGGCTTCCAGCCTGCCCCGGGCTGACCGGGGTTTTCCCATGAACCAGCGTCCTGATACGCCCGCACCGTTTGGTTCCACGCCTTGAGAACCTTCGGCCGCCAAGATGCGCGCCCTGCGGTGCCGCTGCCGCTTCGTGGCAGCATTCCAACCGCATCGTTCCGGCCTGGCTCAACCGCGGCGGATCAGCTTCCTCTCCAGCCAATCCTCGGTGGCGTGGAGAATCCGCCTCGGTGCGAGGATGGTCATGTGGCTATGCGGCTCGATGCGCCGCTCCGGCCGGCCCCATGCCTGCCAGAGGGCTTCCAGGCTGTCCGCCGGGATGAACCGGTCGTGCTCCCCCACGTAGAGGAGCATCCGGTCGAGCGGGACGAGCGGCATGTGGCTGGTGAGATTGAGCGCCGAGATGTCGAGCGGTTCGCGTCGCAGGCTTTCCCGGACCGAACGGCAGAAGCCGAGGTTCTCGACCGTGGCGCGGATGTCGCACATCGGCGTGCCGATCACGAGCGAGTCGACCCGCGAATCATGGCAGGCCAGCAATCCAGCCAGCCAACCGCCCAGCGAATATCCCCAGAGCCCGGTCCGGCTGCATCCGGCCTTTTCGAGAAAACCGAACACGGCCCGGTGTTCCGCGATCGCCCGATGGGTTGCGCCGATCATCGCGGCGAGGTCGCCGGAGATGAAATCCCGGATGGCGGGCGGCGCCTCGGGCCGGCGATGCATGTGATACGGCAGCTCCAGCATCACACAATGAAGGCCGCGGGCATTGAGCTCCCGCGCGATCGTCGGTTGCCGCAGATGGTAGCCGACCTCGTCGTTCCAGCCGTGGACGAGCACGACGGCCGGCCGCGCGGCCAGGCTGGATCCGGCGCGGAACAACCGCCCGTGCACCGTCCGGTTCGCCGCTTCGTCAGCGGGCACCGGGGATCGGAAGGTGAAGTCCACTTCGCCGCTGAAGACCAGTTCCGCCGGAGCGACCTCGGGCGTGAAGAAATCCGCTCGTTCGAGGAGCGCCTTCGCCTCAAGGGAGCGCGGCGCCCTCGGAGCGGACTCCGCGTGCATCAGCCCGGCCAGGGCGAGCGTGAAATGATCTGCGGCCTTGGCGAGGAATTCGTTCACGACAAGAGCCGCCTCAAACGGCGATGGGCGCCTTGATGGCCGGATGGGGATCGTAGCCGACGAGTTCGAAGTCCTCGTAGACGAAGTCGTGGATGTCGGTGCGGGCGGGGTTGACCTTCACCGTCGGCAACGGCTTCAGATCGCGGCTCAGCTGGAGTTTCGCCTGCTCGACGTGGTTCGCGTAGAGGTGCAGGTCGCCGAACGTGTGGACAAAGTCGCCCGGCTTCAGGCCGCAGACCTGCGCGACCATCATCGTGAGCAGGGCGTAGCTCGCGATGTTGAAGGGCACTCCTAGGAAGATGTCCGCGCTGCGCTGGTAGAGCTGGCAACTCAGTTCGCCGTCGTCGACGTAGAACTGGAAGAGCGCATGGCACGGCGGCAGGGCCATGGAGTCCACCTCGCCCGCGTTCCACGCGCTGACGATATGGCGACGGCTGTGTGGATTTTTTTTGATCGCGGCGATGACGGCGTCGATCTGGTTGACCGAACGGCCATCCGTAGTCCGCCAATCGCACCACTGCGCGCCGTAGACGCGGCCGAGGTTTCCGTCCTTGTCGGCCCACTCGTTCCAGATGGTCACGCCGCGATCCTGCAGCCATTTCACATTGGTCTCGCCGCGCAGGAACCAGAGGAGTTCGTAGATGATCGACTTGAGGTGGACCTTCTTGGTCGTGACGAGCGGGAAGCCGTCGCCGAGCCGGAAGCGCGTCTGGGCGCCGAAGACCGAATGGGTGCCGACACCGGTGCGGTCCTGGCGGAATTTCCCCTTCTCAAGGACGAGGCGGAGAAGGTCGTGATACTGCTGCATGCGTGGTGAGGTTACGGAGCCGCGGCCGCGTTTCACGAAAAACTTCCGTCGGCGAACACCGGTTGGCCATCCACGGGATGCCCGATCCGGATGTTCCTCGCCGCGCCGGGCTACTTTTTTGGAAGCCAGCCGTTGAGCTTTTCCGCGATGGCTTTGGCGAGGATCTCGTGGCCGTTCTCGTGGAGGTGCGCGCCGTCGGCGTAGAGCGGGGCGAAGTCGGTGGAGGAGAAAACCTCCCTCATCGAAAGCACGAGAACGTCGGGCGCGGCCACGGCCTTGGCCAGCTCGTCCAGGCCGTGGTCGTCCAGGACGGGTCTGCCGGCGGGGTCCACCCCGGATCGGGCCTGCGTTACCACCAGAAGCTTCACCCCGGCCCTGCGACAAGCGGCTATGTCCTTAGCGAGGTTCTCGCGCACCCGTTCCTGCCACCCGCGGATCTTCTTTTCATCGACGGCCGAGGCCAGTTCGGCTTCGGCGTCGTTCACGCCCGGCTGCGCCCGGATCTTGTCGGGCAGCCATTCCCAGAAGACGCGCTCGGTCTTCATCTCGTGGACGCGGCGCAGCGCGAGGCTCTTCATCAACCAGTTCTTCGGATGCCAACTCTTGAACTCCTGCGCCCGGCGCCAATCGCGTTCGTCCTCGTATTCGTTGGAGTTGTTCAGGTGCAGGACCACCAGGCTCGGCTGGTAGCGGAGCGCCTGCTGCAGGACGATGTGCCCGCGGCCTGTGCCGTCGCCCGCGACGCCGAGGTTCCACGATTCGGCGTTCACGCCCCGCTGCTTCAGGATTTCACGGAGCTTGCCGGAATAGGCGGATTCCGTCCCGCGCCCGCGCGGCACGGAATCGCCCACGACCATCACGCGAAACACGCCATCGGGCCGCTTCTGCTGGAAGCGCTGCGGGAAAAAGCGCCTCCCGCCGGCGCGCACAAGGTCCAGCGAGCCGTCGGCGTTCTCCTGGAAGCCGGCCGTGGGATGGTAGCCGTAGTCGAACCGCCCGCT
The DNA here is from genome assembly GCA_043754645.1 of Verrucomicrobiales bacterium. Taxonomy (GTDB): domain Bacteria; phylum Verrucomicrobiota; class Verrucomicrobiia; order Limisphaerales; family CANJSG01; genus CANJSG01. The sequence goes on from JAYUUX010000345.1 coordinate 5,727, forward strand.
CATGCCGCGCGCAAAGAAGACGCGCACGACAAGTTCGCCCGCACAGAATAGCGCGAGGACGAGCAGGAAGGATTTGGTGAAGATGTGGTGCATCAGAACTGGAAGTAGATGAACTCGACGTCCGCCCCCGCGCTCGTCGCGACGGCGACGAGCATCAACGCATACGCCGCTCCCCGGGCGATCCACGGGAGATGCGGCAGTTCCGCCTCGTCGCGTTGATTCCATGTCGCCGCCTGCAACAGGAGCAACGGCAGGATGTGGAGCAGCAGCCAGCAGAACGGTTTCGTCCAGCCAATCGCCCCGGCGACTTGCCAATGGCCGAGGGCGGAGAACCAATGCGCCAGTTCGGCGAGATTGTGACAGCGGAAGAGCGCCCAGCCGAAAAGCGTGCAGGCGAACATCAGCCCGGTGGCCAGGGCTGTCCCGAGGACTCCCTGCGATTGCTCCAGTTTTCCAAGGGCAGGCGTGACGCGGTAGAGGATGAGCAACGCGCCGTGGAACGCGCCCCAGAGGACGAAGGTCCATGACGCGCCATGCCATAGGCCCGCGAGCAGCATGGTGAGCCAAAGGTTGAAGAGCATGCGCGTGGTTCCGGCGCGGTTGCCGCCGAGGGGAATGTAGACGTAGTCGCGGAACCAGGCCGAAAGCGTGATATGCCAGCGCCACCAGAATTCCGACGGGCCCTTGGCGAAGTAGGGGAAGTGGAAATTGTCGCTCAGATGGATGCCAAGCAGCCGGGCCGAACCGCGCGCCAGATCGGTGTAGCCGGAGAAGTCGCCGTAGATCTGGAACGCGAACGCGACCACGCCGAGCACGGCCCACGGGGCGTTGAGCGGCGTGTCGGCGGCAAAGGCGTAGTTGGCCAGCAGGGCGCAGTTGTCGGCCACGAAGACCTTCTTGAAAAGGCCGACGAGCAGCAGCCGCAGGCCGTGGTGGAGATGCTCCATGCTCCACGCCGCCGCCTTCTCGAACTGCGGGAGGAGATCGTTGGGCCGCTCGATGGGGCCGGCGACGAGCTGCGGGAAGAACGACAGATACGCCGCGAAGGTCACGGGGTCGCGGGCGGGCCGGGCCTTGCCGCGGTAGATGTCCACCGAGTAGGCGATGGACTGGAAGGTGTAGAACGAGATGGCGACGGGCAGGATGATCTGCGGGAGCGTCCAGTCCACCAGCCAGCCAAACTTCGCGAGCAGCGTCACGGCGGCATCGCCGAAGAAGTTGAAATACTTGAAGAAGACGAGCACGCCGAGGTTGCTGACGATGCTGAGCAGAAGGAACGCGCGCTTCTGCCGTGCCGTCGGCATCCGCCACAGCGCGAGGTAGAGCAGCGTGAAGATGACGGGAAACGCCGCCGCCGTGCCGAGGATCCAGCCATCCACACGCGCGCCGGCCGGGAAGCAGAACGAATAGAGGCCCAGCCAGGCGGCGGGCAGGCACGCGCTCAAGAGCACTTGGGCCGTGGGCCTCCGCTCGCCGGCGATGGCCAGGCCGCAGTAGAAATCAATCGCCGTCGAAGTCAGCAGCAGCGCGAGGAAGCGGACGTCCCACGCGCCGTAGAAGACGTAGCTTGCGCCCAGCAGCAGCCAGATGCGTCCACGCCACGCGAGTTGCCAGTAGAGCGCGAACACACCCGCCAGCAGCAGGGCGTATTGCCACGAGATGAACGACATCGCGGGCCCTGACTATCGCCTGGATCACGCCGGGTCGAGGGCGGGTTTGTTGCGGATGGGAGGAACCTGCTTTTTTACCACTGTCTCCACCAACGATTCGGTCCGGGGCCCTTGGAGCGGTCGAGGCCCACGACCCTTGGGGACTGCCGCATCATCTCCCGATTCGAGCGATGGCCCGGTCCGCCCATCCGTCAGGTCTCCTGGCTCAGCAGCGGACGGGGCCGGGCCAAGTAGCTCCGGGTCGTCCTCCAGATCATGGCCAGCGAGATCAGGAACAGGAACGCCCCCAGGAGAACCGAGGAGACTCCCGAACCG
>JAYUUX010000346.1:0-5009 GCA_043754645.1 Verrucomicrobiales bacterium
CAAACGGCCATCCGGTCGCTGGCGACGCACGTAGCCGTGCCACGCGACCATGCAACTGGCGAGGCGGTTATGCCAGACCGCGAAGATCACGGGCGGACCGTCCGGTTGCTTCAGGAGCCCGGTCCGGTCGGTGAACTCCTGCTGCCACGTCGCCATCAGGGTCCTCCCGCAACCGTAGATCGCGGCGGCGGCCAACCGATGTTGCCACTTTAGTGCAACGGGCCGGACGACGGTCGCGGGTGTGGCCGGGGTAGGGGAAGGATCAGCCACGGATCATGCGCCTTTCTTCAGCGAGGCCCGCACCAGGGCCTCGACGCCTGCTTGCGGTCCGAGGATCGCCAACGAAGCCCGCACGGCGTCGAAGGCCTCGTTCTGCTTGAAGCCAAGGGCCGTCAGCGCCGCGATCGCGTCGACCTGGCGCTGGTCCGTATCGGACAGGATTGAAGAGCCGCCGGGCGTCGCAATCGGTCCGGATCCGAACCCGCCCAGCTTGTCCTTCAGTTCGACGACGATGCGTTCGGCGGTCTTCTTGCCGACGCCGGAGATCTGGGAGAGCGCCTTGATGTCGCCGGCACCGACGGCGGCGCGAAAGGCATTGATCGAAATCCCGGACAGGACGTTCAGGGCGATCTTCGGCCCGATGCCGGACACCGTATGGACCAGCATCCGGAACAGATCGCGCTCCTGGGTGGTGATGAAACCGTAGAGCGTGTGGGCATCCTCCCTGATCGCGAGGTGGGTCAGGAGTTTGACTTCGTTGCCGGCGGCCGGGAGCCGGTCGAAGGACGACAAGGGGATCAGCAGTTCATAGCCGACTCCATAGACATCCACGACGACCATGGTCGGAAGGGCTTCGACGAGTTTTCCTTGGACGAATGCGATCATGCTTAATCACCCGAACTGCTGCTGTTGCTCGCCCCGCTGTCGCTGCCGCTGCTTCCACAGTCGGAGGAGGAAGATCCGGTATCGCATCCGCTGGAAGACGGAGCGTCGGAAGTGGGCGGCTGTGATGAGTCGGAAGTCGAGACGGGGTCCGAGGACGACATGGCCATCGGCAGGAAGGGCGCGCCTCCGTCATTGCCGGTCGTGGAGTTGGAACGCGCGTTGGCCCGTCTATTCCGCCGACTCGCCCGGATGGCGAAGAAGGCCAGCACCACGACAAAGAGGACAAAGAAGATGCCCACAAATCCCACGATGAAGATGGTGATGATCAGCTGGGTGCTCACAGGCGCTTGGGAGAGTTGAGATGGGAGCGGCCCTGTGATTGGGCGAAGGCGAGGGCCAAGGCGAGGGCATCCGCTTCGTCCGGGCCCGGTTCGGTTTCCAGGTTCAACATCCGCTGGACCATCTTGGAGACGGCTTTCTTCTGGGCGCCGCCGAAACCCACGATGGCCAGCTTGGCTTTGCGTGGGGCCATTTCGCACACTTCAAGGCCGGCCTCGGCCGCCGCCACCAGGCTGGCGCCCCGGGCTTCTCCCATGATCAGCGCGGTCTTGAGATTCTGGGCGAAGAACAGGCCTTCGACGCAGCATAGGGTGGGGGAGTGTTCGCGGATCACGTCGCGAATAGTGCGGGCGATCTCGGCGAGGCAGCGGGAGCGTTCGAGCTTGGGATGGTTCTTCACCAAGCCAAAACCTAGCGCCGTCGGAATCCCGCGGGCCATCCGGATCACGCCCCAGCCGGTTCCCCGCAGCGAGGGATCGATTCCCAGGATGACCTGATGTCCGTGGGAGACGTTTCCAGTGTCCGTGTTGCCCGATGACGCCCGGCGCGAACGGCCCGCGAGACGGGCTTCGATGTCGGCAAACGCTTTCGGTGAGATTCCCACTGCCGAATCCTTGTCGAGACACAGCTTCGTGACAAAGGGGAAAGTGGTGGTGCGGGCGATCGGGCGTCCACTTTCGGGCGTTGGGACGGCTTGAAGCAGTCGGACGATTTCGCAAAGGTCCTCGTCATGCCCACGATCGCCGTCCTCGGAACGCTTGATACGAAAGGTGAAGAACATGCCCATGTGGCGGGATTGATCCGCGAGCGCGGGCACACTCCGTTGCTGATCGACGTGGGCACGGGCGGTGCGCCGACGGTCACTCCGGATGTGTCGCGCGAAGAAGTCGCCAACGCGGCCGGATTGGATCTGGCCGGATTGCTCGCCCGGAAAGACCGCGGCGAATCGGTCGCGGCAATGACCCTGGGCGCGGCCGCGATTCTTGGCCAACTCCATGCCGCCGGAAGGATCCACGGCGTGATCTCGCTCGGCGGCGGCGGTGGAACGGCCATCGGCACCGCGGGCATGCGCGGGCTGCCGCTGGGATTTCCCAAGGTCATGGTGAGCACGTTGGCCAGTGGCAATGTGGCGCCGTATGTGGGAGTGAAGGATGTCGTGATGTTCCCGAGCATCGTCGATGTCGCGGGCCTGAACCGCCTTTCGCGCGTCCTTCTGGCGCGGGCCGCCGGCGCGATCTGCGGGATGGTCGAGGCGAAGCCGATTGCGGGCGTCGACAAGCCGTTGATCGTCGCGAGCCAGTTCGGTAACACCACCAGTTGCATCGAGCAGGCCCGCAAGATCCTGGAAGCGGCGGGTTACGAGGTTCTCGTCTTCGCGGCCGTAGGAACGGGAGGTCGCACGATGGAGTCTTTGATCGAATCCGGCATGGTGGCCGGCGTCCTCGACATCACGACGACGGAGTGGGCTGACGAACTGGTCGGCGGTGTCTTGACCGCTGGACCGACCCGATTGGAGGCGGCCGCCCGGGCTGGAGTCCCCGCGGTCGTGGGCCCCGGGTGCCTCGACATGGTGAACTTTGGTCCGCGCGACAGTGTTCCCGCCAAGTTCGACGGCCGCCTGTTCTATCAGCACAATCCCCAGGTCACGCTTATGCGCACGACGGTGGATGAGAACGTGGTGTTGGGCCGCATCATCGCCGGAAAGCTGAACGCGTCGAGGGGTCCCGTCCACGTGCTGCTGCCGTTGCGGGGGATCTCGGTCATCAGCGCCGCCGGGCAGCCCTTCCACCTGCCGGAAGCGGATGCCGCCCTCTTCCAGACGCTACGGGCGGAACTGCGCCGCGACATTCCCGTCGGGGAGATCGACGCCAACATCAACGACCCCGCCTACGCCGAGTCCGCCGCGAAGATCTTGCTGCGATTGATCGCTTCCAGGACTTCCCCGTAACCGGGCGTTTCTGTCGGAGTCAGGCACGGAATGTGGAGCTGTGTCCGGGGAATTTTTAAATTTCGCAGCCGTATCGTCGGCCGCTGGGTCCTCGTTTGCGCTTTGATCTCCTGGGCGACCGTCATGGAGGTGCGGCCAGAAGTTCCTGTGTCCCCAAGCGTCGCCGCCGCCGGGCCTGTTCCCGAGTTTGGGCGCCTCGAAGTCGTCAAGATCGTGCTGGAACGCCCGGAGGAATCGCTGGCGTTCCATCCCGACGAGATCAAGCCGGCCAAGTGGTGGTTTCCCTCGATGGATCAGGCCGAGGTGACGGCGTTCCTGCGGTCGGCTGGCGTCGGCAGTTCCCTTTTGGCTCTGCTCGATGGTCCGGGAGTCGTGAACACGGAATCCCGCGGGGTAAGCGTGGTTCCTCCCAAGGCGTTGGTGTTGGGTCTTTCCCGGGAAACGCGCGGAGTCGTCTACGCGAGGCTGGCGGAGTTTCCGGAGAACGCGCGTCAACGCCAGTCCTACAAGTTTCTCGAGACGGACATCGATGAGTGGCGTGAGTCCGGGACATTGAGCGTCCACACGACCGAATTGATCCGGCGAGTGACCTATCCCAAGGCCGGAATGGTGTGCCTGTCGGATCTTCAGATCGTGGCTGATATCCCGTTCTTTGAGCGGGGGCGGCTTCTGCGGGTCTTTTCGCGGGTTCCAACCCGCGTGGTGAAGCTGAATGTGGACCGGAACTCCAACATCGAGGCGATGGCGCGCTACTGGGGCGCCGGCGGACGGGTCGATGAAGTTCGCGCCGTGCTGAGCGCGATGCGCGATGTCGAAGGCGGTTCCAAGATGGACCTGTCGCGAATCCTGCCGGCCTTCGCGCGGTCCCGGCTCTACACGTTTCCGGACAGTTCCCGGCGGTCGGATTCGCAGTTCCAGGACTGCTTCTGGACCGCGCTGAACTTCTTCAATGCCACACCGGTTGATTTTGTCGGCGACAGGGTAGAGACCGGGGCCTGGGTGGCGGAGCACTATGTGCAGGTCACGGGCGCGCCGAGATACGGCGACGTCGTCATGATGATGGACGAGAACAGGCTCGCCATCCATGCGTGCGTGTTTCTCGCGGACAACCCGGTGTTCACCAAGAACGGAAAAGGCCTCGGCGTTCCCTGGATCCTGATGGACATGGACGACATGATGCAGGGGTATCTGGCCCATCTCCGGACTGGTATCCGGCTCCAGGTGATCGCCTATCGGCTGAAAGGATCATGACGGGGCTTCCATCAAACTTGAAGAACCTCGCGCAGAAAGGTCTTGGCAGTCTGCCTTGCGAAACGTTTTATCCAAGGCGGTCTGTCCGATGGTGTAAAGGTAGCACAGAGCCCTTTGGAGGCTTTAGTCATGGTTCGAATCCATGTCGGACAACCATTCTTCCGGCGGATTTTGGCTGTCACCGGTCCAATTCCAAGAAGTCTATCGGAGGGTCGAAAGGGTTGCCTGTCGATCGCGGGACTGTCCCTTTTCAAATGAAGTGAAGGAAAACCTGGAGATTGGCCGAGTCCCATTGAGCCGACGCCCGCCGGGATCCCGATGGGCGCGTTGGCTGTTGGCGGTTTTGTTGGTCCATGTCGCATTGGCTAACGGCGCTTTGGCCAGACCGGCGGTTGGCGAGTCGCCGATCCCTCAAAGCGGCGCGACCAGACGCGCTGCGGGTGTCCTGGGCAGGCTGGAAACGATTTCCATAACGCTTGAACGGCCGGATGACACGATTGCCGCGGGTCAGTTGAACTTCCCGCTTTCCCGAGGTAGGCGACAACGTTTGACACCGACTGTTCCGGGAAGCGCCACTCGGGCGGCG
>JAYUUX010000347.1:0-2761 GCA_043754645.1 Verrucomicrobiales bacterium
CAGCTGCGGAGCAGCGGAAGAAAGTAGCCCCGGGCGTGAGCCCGGGGTTGGATGAGGTGGATGAGAAAACGAACGAGCTCCGGAGGAGCGGCAGAAGCGAGTCTTTCGCTCCGCTGGAGCTTGGCGATGTCGAGGATGCTCAACCCACAGCTCACGCTGCGGGCTACTGCCTTCCGCACCTCCGGTGCTCGGAATCCACGGCGACGAGCCTTCAGGCCAACAACTCCTTGATCACCTTGGCCGGCTCCACCCCGGTCAACCGTTGGTCTAAGCCCTGATACCTGAAGCTGAAGCGGTCGTGCTGGATGCCTAGCAGGTGGAGGATCGTCGCGTGGAAATCCCGGACGTGGACCGGGTCCTTCACGATGTTGTAGCTGAACTCGTCGGTCTCGCCGTAAACGGTGCCGCCCTTGGAGCCGCCGCCGGCCATCCACATCGAGAAGCAGCGCGGGTGATGGTCGCGGCCGTAGTTCTCCTTCGAGAGGCCGCCCTGGCTGTAGATTGTTCGCCCAAATTCCCCGCCCCAGATGATGAGCGTGTCATCGAACATCCCGCGCGCCTTCAGGTCCTGGATCAACCCGTAGGTCGACTGGTCGACGTCCTTGCACTGCGAAGGAAGACGCCCGCCGCAGTTGCTGTGGTGGTCCCAGTTGTTCAGGTAGACCTGCACGAAACGTGTGCCTCGTTCGAGCAGACGCCGCGCGAGCAGGCACGAGTAGGCGTAGGTGCCGGGCTTCTTCGCTTCGTCGCCGTAGAGCTTGTAGGTCGATTCCGGCTCCGATGAAACGTCTGTCAGCTCGGGCACGCTGGCCTGCATCCGGAAGGCCATTTCAAATTGCTGGATGCGTGTGTGGGTTTCCGGATCGCCGAGTTCGCGGAACTTCAGCTCGTTCATCGCCTTCAACGAATCGAGCTGTTTCCGGCGGAGATCAGTCGGGATGCCGGCGGGATTGTTGATGTAGAGGATGGGATCGCCCGCGCTGCGGAAGGACACCCCGGCGTGTTCGCCACTGAGATAACCGCTGGACCAAAGGCGCGCGGAGATGGCCTGGATCTGTTCCTTGTTCGTCGGCTCGGCCACGAGCACGACGAAGGTCGGCAGGTTCTGGTTCATCGAGCCGAGCCCGTAGCTGGCCCACGAACCGATGCATGGCCGGCCCGCCACCTGGTTGCCTGTCTGCATGTGGCAGATGGCGGGTTCGTGATTGATCGCCTCGGTGTGCATCGAGCGGACGAAGCACATGTCGTCGACGATCTTGGAGGTCCACGGGAGCAGCTCCGTGTTCATCCACATCCCGGCCTTGCCGACCTGCTCGAACTTAAACTTCGACGGTGCGACGGGGAACCGCTTCTGGCCGGAGGTCATCGTCGTGAGGCGCTGGCCTTGGCGGATGGAGTCGGGAAGATCCTTGTCATACCAGTCCTTCATGACCGGTTTGTAGTCGAAGAGATCCATCTGCGACGGCCCGCCGACCATGTGCAGATAGAGGACACGTTTGGCCTTGGGCGCGAAATGCGGAAGACCGAGCGCGTTCTTCGTGAACGCAGGAGCGTCCGCGCCCCGCAGGTTCATTTGCGGGCCAAGCAGGCTGGCCAACGCGGCGTAGCCGAGGGCGTTCTTGCCGCGCGCAAAGAACTGCCGGCGGGTCTCAAGGAGCTTGTGTTCGTCGAAGAGGTTCATGGTTCGGGGCGTGGAAGTTTCGACTACTTCGAGATCGCTTCGTCGAGGTTCAGGATCTGGTTGGCCAGCATGGTCACGGCGGCAAGCTGGACGGGCTTCACCTTGGTGGACGCTTTCGATTCGCCCACGGCGATGAGCTGGGCTGCGTCTTCCGGCTTCGATGCGTAGTAGGCTTCGAACTCGGCGAGGGCCGATCCGACGAGCTTGGTTTCCTCTTCGGTCAGGGACCGGGACAAGATGCGGCGGGCCATGAAGTCGATGGCCTTCTCGCGACGGCCGCGCGTGGCGAGGAGCGCTTCCTGCGCCAGGTGCCTCGCCGCTTCCATCATCTGGATGTCGTTCAACGTAGCGAGCGCCTGCAGCGGCGTGTTGGTGCGCTCACGCCGAACGCTGCATGTCTCGCGGCTGGGTGCGTTGAAGATGTCCATATTCGCCGGGGGCGCGGCGCGTTTCCAGAAGGTGTAGAGGCTGCGGCGGTAGAGCGCGTCGCCGGAGTCGCGCTGGTAGTAGCGCGTGTTGCTCTCGGGCATGGCCACGCCTTCCCACACACCGTCGGGCTGGTAGGGCTTCACGCTGGCCCCGCCGATTTTCCCGGCCAGCAACCCGCTCGAAGCGAGGGCGAAGTCGCGCACCATCTCGGCATCCATGCGGAAGCGCGGTCCGCGGCTGAGCAGGCGGTTCGTAGGATCCTTCTCGAGCTTCTCCGGCGTGGTTTTCGCGTCCTGCCGATACGCGGCGGAGGTGACCATGAGTTTGAAGAGATGCTTCACGTTCCAGCCGCTCTCGCGGAACTCGACGGCCAGCCAGTCGAGCAGTTCCTGGTTCGCCGGAGCGTCGCCCATGATGCCGAAGTCTTCGGAGGTCTTCACCAGACCCGTGCCGAACAGTTCCTGCCAGAACCGGTTCACCGTCACGCGGGCGAGGAGCGGGTTCTCCGAGGAGACCAGCCATTGGGCGAGGCCGAGGCGGTTTGTCGACGCGCCGGCAGGCATCTTGTGCAACGCACTGAACGGCGCGGCCACGACCTGGTCCTTCTTCTGATCGTATTGGCCACGCGCGAGGATGTTGGCCATCGGCATG
>JAYUUX010000348.1:0-2488 GCA_043754645.1 Verrucomicrobiales bacterium
CGCCGTCGCGGTCCATCAGGCCGCGCAAGAGGGTGCGGATCACCTCGGGCGGATGGAAGTCCTCGACCTCCAGCAACGCCTGCGTCAGGCCGCCGTAGATCTCGGCCTGTTCCAAGGCCTGCACGAGGGAATCGATCCGCTGGCGCTCGGTCATCAGTTCGGGCGCGTGGGAATGCACGGCCATGCGGACTTCGGCGTCGCCGGTGCGGAGCGCGTTCTTCAAGGCCGCCTTGGCTCCCTTGGAATTGATCGCGGCCAGAGCCTCCACGTCTCGCCAGTCGCTGGAGCGCCGTTGGATGAGGATTCCCTCGATGGCCTTCAACTCCTCCGGCGTCGCCTCCTTGAGGATCGAGAGGTCGTAGCCGATGCCGTCGTGCCACTTGTCGTAGTCGATGACCATGCTGGCCTTGAAGCGCGAGACGGCGGACGTGGGATCCTCTTCCAACCGGTTCCGGATCGCGCGCTCGGCCGGGGTGAACTGTTCGCGGTCGACACTCTCCGGGATCGCACCCTGGGCCGCGTAGCGCGCGGCGTCGGAGGCGTGCTGCTTCGCTTCCAACTCGGCGCGGATCGCGTCCATGTCCGGCTCCGGCTTCGGCGGATGGGGCGGCTCCAGCACGAAGAAGTGGCGTTGGGCGTCCGTGTATTCGCCCGAGTAGTTGCTGCAGTCGCGGTCGTAGAAGTGGAGGTCCGGCGTCTTCACGCGGGGCCTCGTGGTCACCTCACGGGCCAATACGATGTAGGCGCCGCACGGTGCGGCGGGAAAGCCGTGGGAGAATTCGGCGATCGTGTTTCCGGCCTCCAACTCGGCGACGACCAGCTCGCGCAGCACGGCGGGGAACTGCGCGAACTCCTTCTCGTGTTCCTTGGGAATGCTCATGGGCTTCCGGATCAACGGGGCTTCGGATCGGTCGCGAGCGGTTCCAGGTTGGCCCACTCCTTCATGTAGTAACTCGCCACGCGGCAGACATCGCCGCGCATGGCCCGGCTATCTGTGCGGATTCGCGAAAGCTCCAAGATCGTCTTCAGCTCGGGGGTGAAATCGCCGCCGGCCTTCTCCCGGAGAGTCCGCACGGCGACCATCCACGCGCTGAAGCGGATCGAGACATCGGCCGCGCCGTCGTAGCTCGGATCCTGTTCGGGCGTCGTGTCGTTCACCTTGCGGATGCGCTTGGCGATGTCGCGGCCGAACTCCCTCATCGGCTCGATCCATTCCTGGCCCGTGGTCGGCAGGTGCTCGATCAACCGCAGCGCCTCGGCTGCCTGCTCGGCGTCGTTGCCGAAGATGAGCGCCTTCATCTCCGCCATGAAGGTCGGCTTGGCCGTCATCTTGGCGATGCCTATGGCGCGGCGGTCTTCACGGGCGCCGTAGCGGACGTAGGGAAACCACTCGGCGAGGGGCGCGTCGTCCTTCACCGCGTCGAACTTCGCCTGCTCTTCGGCCACATGCTCCGCCTGGATCTCCTCCTGCGTGGGTCCCGGCGGCGGTTCGGCGATCTTCTGCACGCGGAAGCGATAGGACGGCTTGGTGTCCGGCCAGGCGGGATGCGGGGCGGGTGGACGCGGACCCCAGTCGCTCCAATCCAGATACTTTTCCCCGGGGCGCGCCGGGAGCGGGACGAGGAAGCCCATGACCTCTTCGCCGTTCAGCTTGAAGTCGAGCGAACGCAGGCCGCGCATCGTGAACAGGTCGACGGCGCCGGGCACGATCCAGCGGCCGTTCTCCAACCGCGCTTTGGATGGTTCCAATTTCCCGTCGCTCGACTTGCGGCCGCGATGGTTGATGACCGAGTGCAGGGACATCGACGATTCGCCGGTCCCCTTGGCGGGAGAATTGGTCACATCGACCGGCAGGCGGAGTTCCACTTCGAGCATCAACGGCCGGCCGTCGATCTTCGGCGGAATGTCCGCCAGAGCCCAGCACAGGCCGGTGATGATCCCGGCGATGCCGACCAGCACGCCGACGGAGGCGCCGAAAGTCTTCAGGTAGCCGAGGCCGTTTTGCGGCGACAGCATGCCGGCGGTGACCAGTCCAGTGACCAACCCGACGATCGCGCCGAGCAGGGCCAGCGCGATGACGAAGTAGCCCGATCCGCCCTCGCGGGAGGAAACGTGATACCAGCCCACGCAGGCGCTGCCGATCAGGCCGCCTCCAAGCAGGCCAAAGACGGCGACAGGGAGCGAAACGAGGAAGTATGCGATCCAGTTCATGGCGAGTTTGGCAGATGGACTTTCTGAGACGGGACTAGCCTACAGGTCGACGCGTGGGGCGGTATCCGACCTTGGACCGAGGCGGCCGCCGTTTCGGGTTGTCGGCCGGATCCGCCAGAAAGCGGACACGGTTGCCCACATGGAGAAGTTTCCTTCAGGTGCATAGAGGCCATGCCGATACGCCAATCGAATGGGCCCATCTAAGGCATCCTCGAACCACGCGTCCTCGCTGCTGGCGGCGCTTGGGTGCGTGCTGCTGCCGGCCGGGGCGTGCGCT
>JAYUUX010000349.1:0-6032 GCA_043754645.1 Verrucomicrobiales bacterium
TCCGACAGCCCCTTTTGGACCAACTTCGTCTTCAGCGACGCCATCGGGAACTCGGGCCGGACCTACATCCAGGTCCTTTCCAACTCCACGTTCACCACCCTCGATTCGCAATACTCCGGACTCAAAGCCTACTCGACCAGCTACCGGCTGGTCGCCAATGCCCGCAAGGCGGAAGACACCTCCGCGGGCAACGCCGTCATGCAGGACCTGCAGCTGGCCACGATCCCGGTGTTCCAGTTCGCCATCTTCTACAACGGCCTCATGGAGTTCACCTGGGCGGCGCCGTTCACGGTCAAGGGACGCACCCACGCCAACGGCTCGATCTACACGGGTTCAAGCAAGTCGCTTTCATTCGATTCCGTCGTCACCGCCACCAGCACGATCCAGAAACGAGACTGGGCAGGATACACCTTGGCGAACATGACCGGCTCGATCGACTACTCGGGCGGCAACAGCACCAACGTCCCGACGCTCACCCTGCCCATCGGAACCAACAACACCGCCGACGCCGTCCGCGAGATCATCCACATGCCGCCCGCCGGCGAGGACCCGAACTCCGCCATGGGCAGGCAGCGCTACTTCAACAAGTCGGGGATACAGATCCTGGTCAGCAACAGCTCGGTGACGGCGGTCATCCGGAGCAATTCGATCCCGATCAGCCTCGGCTGGACCCTTGGGAACCTCTCCGCGTTCCTCAACACAAACGTCTCCTACTTCGACCAGCGGGAGGGGAAGACGATCAAGGCCACGGAGTTCGACGTCGGCAAGTTCAAGGCATGGATGGAGACGAACATCAACGCCACCATCCAGCCGCTCGCCCGCAGCAAGCTTTCCGTCTACGTGGCCGACAACCGGACCGTGTCCGGCTCCGAATTGACGGCCGTCCGGCTGGTGAACGGACAGGTCCTGCCGACCAACGGCATGACCTTCGCCACGCCGAATCCGCTTTATGTGAAGGGCCACTACAACGTGACGAACAACTCCCACCTCGGCACGACGAACACCACCTCCAGCGCCCCCGCATCGCTCGCCTCGGACGCCATCACGATCCTTTCGTCGAACTGGAACGACACCAACAGCTCCGCTTCCCTGGGTTCGCTGGGCGCCGCCGACACGACGCTCAACGCGGCCGTCGTCACCGGCGTCGTCTATTCAAGCGGAGTGAACGGGGCGTCGTTCAGCGGAGGGGTGATGAACCTTCCCAGGATGCTCGAGGACTGGGGCAATGGATCCCGCGTCCTGACCCTGAACACGTCGATCGTCTGCCTCTTCAACAGCGCGCGCGCCACGGCCCAGTGGAAGACCCCGGGCACCTACTACTACGCCCCGACCCGGGCCTTCACCTTCGACAACAACTTCCTCGACCCGACCAAGCTTCCTCCCGGTTCGCCCCAGCTCAACACCCTCATCCGCGGGCGTTGGTATAATCCCCCGGTGGGTGTGACGAACTATGCGGGCCTCTAGGAGCGCATTCCTCCCACTGCTCCTGTTCCTGACGTGCCTGGTCGAAGTCCGAGGCGACCAGTCCGCGCCCTCGACCAATATCGTCGTCGAACCCACGCCGCCGGCCCCGCTCGACGTGAAACGGGTCGACGAATCCGAACCCGGCATCCCCAACGCCTTCCGCATCCACGGAACCTCCGGCACCAACCGCTTCGCCTTCCTCCTGCCGGCCGGATACCGGATGGAGGTCGTCCGGCAGGACAAGGTCCTCCTGATCTCGCCGGACCAGCTCGGCTACATCGCCATCCGCATCGTCGACGCCGTCGTCCGCAAAACCATCCCGCAGGACGTTCTCCGGGAAAAAGCCCGCCTCCAATTCGCCCAACCGGAGATCGTGGAGGAGTTCAGGCTCCACGCAGCCGACTGCGCAGGCCCGGCCATCGAGCTCAAATGGCTGGGCCCGGAAAACTTTCCCATGCGGGGCCGCATGGCTCTCGTCCCGACTGCGATCGGCGTCCTTGAGTTCACAGCGGCCACGCCTCCCGCCGGCATCGTCGAAGCGCACAATGCCCTGAACACGGTCCTCACAACGTTCCGGACCGCCGCCGGCGGCGAGCTCAAGATCGCTCCCCTTTCGAACCTCTTCTGACCTCCGGGGCCACCGTCCCGTCGCCGATCCCTTGCGACCCGTCCCGACGTCCGCCACACTCTGCCGCTCATGAGCAGAATCGTCGGCATCGACCTCGGCACCACCAACTCGCTCGTCGCCACCGTGGACGCGGGCATCCCGCTCGTCATCGCGGATGCCGAAGGCCAGCGCCTCACGCCCAGCGTCGTCCATGTGCCCTCCGCCGATGCCGCCCCGGTCGTCGGCCACAAGGCCAACCGCGTCCGCGTCATCAAACCCGCCGAGACGGTCTATTCGGTGAAACGCTTCATGGGCCGGCGCGGCGCCGAAGTGGCCCGCGAGGAGATGGTCGTCACCTACCCGGTGCGCGGCGAAGGCGGCGGGCCCGTCCAGATCGAGATGCATGGCCGCCTGTGGACGCCCGAAGAGGTTTCCGCCGAAGTGCTGAAGAAGCTCAAGGCCGACGCCGAGGCCTACTTCGACGGCGAACCCGTCACCCGCGCCGTCATCACCGTCCCCGCCTACTTCAACGACGCCCAGCGCAACGCCACCAAGAAGGCCGGTGAACTCGCCGGACTCACCGTCGAACGCATCATCAACGAACCCACCGCTGCCGCGCTGGCCTACGGCTTGGACAAGCTGAAGGAGAAGTCGAAAATCGCGGTCTACGATCTCGGCGGCGGCACCTTCGACCTTTCGATCCTTGAACTGAACAACGGCGTCTTCCAGGTCCTATCCACCAACGGCAACACCCGCCTCGGCGGCGACGACATCGACGCCGCGCTCGTCGCCTATCTGGTTGGCAAGGTGGGTGAGGCGAGCGGACTTTCGGCCGGCGACAATTCAAAATTGAAAATTGAAAATTTTGAATTGATCGCCCGTCTCCGCGAAGCCGCCGAACACGCGAAGATCCGCCTCAGCTCTGAGACCGAGACCGAGATCTCGCTGCCCTTCCTCACGCCCGACTTCAGCTTCAGCCACAAGCTCACCCGCGACGAACTCGAACGCCTCGCCCGCCCGATCATCGAGCGCTCCAAGGCCCACTGCCTCCGTTCCCTGTCCGACGCCAAGCTCGAAGCCAAGGACCTCGACCAGATCATCCTCGTCGGCGGGCAGACGCGCATGCCGCTCGTGCGGAAGCTGGTTTCGGAATGGTTTGGCTGCGCCGAGTTCGAGGAGACGCGCGGCGATCTCCGGCTCGGGACCGATTACCACAAGTCGTCCGGTCCGCAGCTCAACACCTCGCAGAATCCCGACGAGGCCGTAGCCCTCGGCGCGGCCATCCAAGCCGAGATCCTCAGTGGCGGATTCAAGAACGTCCTGCTCCTCGACGTCACCCCGCTCTCGCTCGGCATCGAAACCTTCGGCGGCTTGATGAACGTCATCATCCACCGCAACTCCACCATTCCCGTGAAGGCCGGCGAGATGTTCACGACGGCCGTGGACAACCAGAAGTCCATGCTCATCCACGTGCTCCAGGGCGAACGCGAACGCGCCCAGCACAACTGGTCCCTCGGCCGCTTCGAGATCGAGTTCGAGCCTGCGCCCAAGGGCGTGCCGCGCGTCGGCGTGCAGTTCGAGATCGACGCCAACGGCATCCTCCACGTCCTCGCCCGCGACATCAAAACTGGCCACCAGAAGATCGTGCAGATGAAGAGCGCCGTGGATGTGGACGACGCCGACGTGCAGAAGATGGTCGAGGAAAGTTTGGAGCACGCCTTCGACGACCTGCGCTACCGGCAATGGACCGAAGCCAAGATCAAGGCCGGCGAAAACATCATGGCCACCCGCAAGGCCATGACCGAGTTCGCCGCCGAACTCGAAGAGGAATACCACGGCCAGCTCGAAGCCGCGCTCACCGCCGTCGAAGCCGTCCTCTCCACCGAGGATTCCAAGACCAAGTCCGGCGATCCCAAGAAGCTCAAGGAAGCCAACCAGCAGCTCGACGAAGTCACCAAGCCCCTCGCCGAACACGCCATGGACAAAGCCATGGAAGCCATGCTGCGCCAGCGCGGAATCCTTCCTGCCGAAGAGCCTCCCGCCCCCACCGAACCGCCCGCGCCAACCCCTCCGCCCGAAAAGCCGATGGATGACGAAAAGAAGCCGAAGGCCGACGACGAATCAGGAGAAGACCCGAAGCCGAAGCAGTAATCTATCTGATTGGTAGGGCGGTGCCGCTGCGGCGGCCGCAACCATGGCTATCGTGCAGCGCAGATCGCCGTGAAAAGGAGGCGCCTAGGAGGTCGTCGCTTCAATGGCTCTCTTCGGCAAACCTTTGCATTCAAGGAAAGCGACGAGCTCGTTTCGTTGCTCTTGAGACAGGGTTTCCAGAGGAACCACAAGCCATCGATTCTTGAGGTAGCGAAGTAACACTCTGTCTCCTTCCATGAGATAGTCATTAAACTCAGTCCACCCGACCTGCGTGCGAATTGAGCCCAGCAACTCGGTATATCCGACATCATCGAGAGTCAATGTTACGAGGCTTTCGGGGTTCAAGTTCGCGTAGCTTTCGGCGTCAGCTTTCCATGCCCTTTCGTAAGACCAGGTCCCTTGCAAATAGTTCACGGCCAACACCGCGAACACGATCGCGATAAACAGTTCGTCATGCTTCAGGGCGACATGGGCCCCCAACGCGAGCCCGCCAAGATACCAATAGATCCCGTAGTAGTATTGCGACCGCCGTCTTGCCTTGAGCGGTCTCAGCTCGAGTTCGTAGATGGCTACGTAGTCGCTCTTCCGATACCGGTATTGAAACTCCATTTGCGCCTTTGCTTGCGAGAACGTGTTGGACTGCCTTGAGAAGCTGATTCCAGGTCCTACCGCATTCAAGCTTGCAGGCAACTCATCCCCGAAGAGACAGGTTTCGACGGCTGCTGAGCACCGAAGCCCCATCTTGCATCACGTCGGCAGCGCTGGAAGCCCATCGATGCTTTTGGCGTTCTTCGCGGCGCGGTAGGCCTGAATCTTTTCCGGACCCTGGTTGCAAGACCATTTGTCGAGGGTGTCACGGTGGGGCGCGGTGTTCGAAGAACGGGACGGAGTAGCCGCAGGAATCGGCCACGCGCGTCACGGCGACATGGATGATTGCGCGCATGCCGGCATTGGGCGGTGCCGCCGCGACGCCTCCTCTATTGATGGGATCGACTGGCCAGCCTAGAATGACGGCCATGAAGGGGTCTCTCAGATTGGCGCAAACAGCCGTGTTGTTGGGTATGGTCGCTTTGACTGGCTGTAAGACTCCACCACCACTTCCGCCACCTCAGCCGCCGCTGGCCAACTCCGGTTCACCAGAGATCGATGTGCTGGTCTCCTATCTGATTCAGAAGGAGCGCCCCTCTAAAAGGGACAAGGCTCTTGTGCCCGAACTAACGGATCCGTTCGTTGCCCGTCGGAGTGTGTCCTGGGGGCGGGATTATGCTGCGGAGCTTCTTAGTATGACGACCGCAAAGGTCCCTGAAGATCTCATCCGGGACTTCTGCGAAAAGAACAGCTCGACCAATAAGGTTTTCATCTCGTCAGAACTGACAAACCACGTTGCCGCACGACTCCTCTCCGGAGATGAGTGGAGAAGCCTTTTCGCCGGTGGGATGAATACAAAGCCGGATGGATGGGACCAGTTCTACCGCAAGTATCCTGACTCTGGAGGCATTACCTACTTCTCCCGAGTCGGTTTCAACAAGGGGGGCGACAGGGCGATGGTCTATGCGCACGCAGTTTATCACAGGTTTGGGGGTAGCGGCCGTGTGTATGTCTTCGAGAAGCGAGACGATCGTTGGGTGATTCTTCCGATCTACTGGGGGCCTCAAATCTACAATTGAGGCAACGCCGGTAGCCCATCGATGCTCTTGGCGTTCTTGGCGGCGCGGTAGGCCTGCATTTTTTCCGGACCCTGGTTGCAGGACCATTTGTCGAGCGTGTCGCGGTGGCCGCGGTGCTCGAAGAACGGGACGGAGTAGCCGCA
>JAYUUX010000350.1:0-2672 GCA_043754645.1 Verrucomicrobiales bacterium
AACCTCGTCGCCGCGCAGGCGAAACGGACGGAGTTCACCAAGAAGAAGGCCGGCCTGATCATGATCCACAGCGGGATTGTCCTGCTGCTCGTCGGCCAGTTGGCGACGGACATGATGTCCACCGAGAGCCAGATGCAGCTCTTCGAAGGCGACACCAAGAACTACTCCGAGGACTTCCGCGCCAACGAACTCGCGATCATCGACACGTCGGACCCGAAGGAAGACCAGGTCGTCGCCGTGCCGGAATCCCTTCTCGCGACCAAGAAGGACATCGGCTCCCCGGCCCTGCCGTTCGGCGTCCGGGTGAAGGAATATTGGGCCAACGCCGACCTGCTGCGCTCGGCTTTCAGCAACGCCGTTCCCGCCAATGCGACCGAAGGCTTCCTCAAGAACGCGTTCGTTCTTTCCAAGCCCACGGCCAAGGACATGGAAAGCCGCAGTCTACCGGCGGCCCTCATCGAACTGACCGACAAGGCCGGTAAATCCCTCGGAAGCTGGCTCGTGGCCGCCGGAATCCGATCGGACGATGTCGCCAAGGTCGACGGCAAGGACTACCGCCTGTCCCTGCGATTCACCCGGCACTACAAGGATTTTGAGCTCAGCCTGCTCAAGGCCACCCATGAAAAGTATAGCGGCACGGAGATTCCCAAGAACTTCTCCAGCCGGGTGCGGGTCAAGATGAACACCAGCCCGGAAGTCCGCGAGACGATCATCTACATGAACAACCCGCTTCGTTGGGCGGGCTACACGTTCTTCCAGTATCAGATGGCGGCCGATGAACTCGCTCTCCGCCAGATGAACATGGATCGCGCGTCATCCACCTTCCAGGTTGTGAAGAACCCAAGCTGGGTCGCACCCTACATCGCCTGCGTGCTGGTCGGGGTCGGCCTGTGCTGGCAGTTCGGTTACCACCTGTTCGGATTCCTCCGCCGCCGAAAACCCTCCATCGCATGAAAGCGCCCACGAAACATCTTCATTGGATCCTCGCAGCCATTCTAGGCCTGTGGTTCCTCTCCACACTCCGGCCCAAGTCCGATGCAGGCATCAAGGGGAACGAATTCGGCAAGCTTCCGGTGCTCCTCAACGGCCGCATCCAGCCGTGGGACTCCGTTGCGCGCAATTCGCTGCTCCAGATCCGGGAGAAGCAGGCCTTCTCCTACGAGCTCCGAAATGAGAAGGGGGCCGTCACCTACAAGACCAACCTGACCGGCCTCCAGTGGATGATGGAGGTGATGTTCACGCCCGATGCCGCCGATGCCCGCCCGGTGTTCCGCATCGACCATCCGGATGTGAAGGGACTGATGGGACTGAGCATCGAGGAGAAACATTTCGCCTGGAAGGAGCTCGAGCCGAACTGGCAGAAGTTTTATTCGCAGGCGACCAATTCGGCGCGGCTCGACGCGTCCCTCCGCTCGCCCTACGACCAGGGCCTCCTGAAGCTGCTCAACGCCGCCAAGGTCTACCTCAACATCAAGGCCTCGGTCACCTCGCCGCAGATCCGTGAACCGCTGGAGGACCTGGTGTCTTTCCTCAAGTCGATCGAGCCGGGCCGCGCCGCCGCGATAGCGCAGCAGGCGGGGCGGAAGGACTACGACGAGGCGGCGCTCAACACGCTCGTGGGCCATCTGGGCAACTACGACATGATGGCGAACCTGTCGTCCGTTCTCGTCGTGCCGCCGCTCCATGTCGGACATGAGAGCCACGACGGCCACGCCGGGCATGACTGGACCGGCATGGGTGCGACGCTGATGGGGATGGCGCGGGGCGAGAAGCTGCATGACGCCGTCAAATTCTACGCGGCGATGGCCAGCAACTTCCGCGCGGGCAACGCCGAGAAGTTCAACAGCGCCCTCGCCGACTACCAGGCGCTGCTCGCGAAGGATTACGTGAAGGAGACGAAGAAGGGCCGGATGGAGGCGTTCTTCAACCAGATGGAGCCGTTCTACAAATCGAACATCTTCTATGTGACCGCGCTGTTGCTGGGTCTTCTCTTCTGGGTCGTTCCCTCGGAATGGGCGCGCAAGTCCGCGTTCTGGCTGATCATGGTGGGTCTGGTCATCCACACGGCCGGCCTGATCTTCCGCATGGTGCTGGAAGGGCGTCCTCCGGTGACCAACCTCTACTCCTCGGCCATCTTCATCGGCTGGGGATCGGTCATCCTCGGCCTTGTCCTCGAGCGCTTCTACAAGGACGCCATCGGCATCGTCGTCGCTTCGTTCGTCGGTTTCGTCACGCTCGTGGTGGCGCACAACCTCTCCCTCGGTGGCGATACGATGGAGATGATGCGCGCCGTGCTGGACACCAACTTCTGGCTGGCCACCCACGTCGTCATCGTGACCCTGGGTTACGCCGCGACTTTCGTGGCGGGATTCCTCGCCATCATCTTCGTCTTTCGCGGGTTCTTCAGCCGGGGTTTGGCCGAGGGCACGCGCAAGGGACTCACCCGGATGACCTACGCGATCCTCTGCTTCGCCACGCTCTTCAGCTTCGTCGGCACCGTGCTTGGCGGCATCTGGGCCGACCAGTCATGGGGCCGTTTCTGGGGCTGGGATCCCAAGGAGAACGGCGCGTTGATGATCGTCCTCTGGAACGCGCTCATCCTCCATGCGCGCTGGGGCGGCATCATCAAGGAGCGGGGCGTCGCGGTGCTCGCCATTGCCGGCAACATCGTC
>JAYUUX010000351.1:0-3741 GCA_043754645.1 Verrucomicrobiales bacterium
AGAGCCGGCCGAGTGGATCCGAGACCACCGCTGGGACGCCGGAGATCACCGCTCCCGGCCCCGAAACGGACCACTGATGCAGCGTTCCCGAGGCGGGTAGCGACATGACCGAAAACGTAAGCAAATCCCCTGATGGATCGGAGGCCGTCAGGCCCAGCTCCACCGGCGAGGGGATTGGAACGGCCACCACATCTGGGAACGCCACCGGCGGAAGATCCGGGACCAACGCGATGCTGCGGCTGCCGGATGCCGCGACCATGACGGCGTTGGAAACGCCGGAACCGACGAATACTTGGTCGTCCGTGTTGGCGCCCCCGGCAAAGACCCGGCCCGCATCATTAACAGCCAGTAGGTGCTGGAATCCCGCTGCCACGGAGACTGCGTTGGAAACCGGTCCGTCAAAGTCACGATTTGAAGCAGGCTTCACAGTCGAGAGAGCTGGATTGGTCGAGGAGTAGGCAGCGAAGTATGGCGAAATGGCCAGCTGCGCCAACAAGGGTTGCCCGGCCCCAGAAGGTGTCGGGATAGAATTGGCGCTTCCAAAGGTCCATAACACTTGGCCAGAAACACCGATAGATCCGGCGGCACTACCCGATGCCCCCATCGCGATAACATTTGTCGCGATCGACCCGACGCCGGTTCCCCATCCGAGGAACGTCCCGTCGGCCTTCAAGGCAAAGCTGTTCGTTGTGCTGGCGGCGATGGAGACGACATCGGTCAAACCAGGAGGCACCGTTGCCTGTCCCGCGTTGTTCGCGCCCCACGCCACCACGGTGCCGTCGGAGTTCAGCGCGAGGCTGTGGCGGCCGCCTGCGGCGACTTGGACGACATCCGCCAAGCCCGGCGGCACGTTCAACTGGCCGGCATCATTGGTGCCCCAGCCGACAACCGTCCCGTCGAGCCGGATCGCCAGGTTGTGCGACACCCCGGCCGCGATGGACACGAGGTCGTTGAAGCCGGAATTCACATCCGCCGGTCCGCGCGTGCGTCCGCTCCAGACAGCCGCCTTGCCCCCGGCGATCATGCGCTGCTTCGGTCCGCGCATCACGCCTACCGCGTTGCTCACGACGAGGCGATAGGAATAGACCTGTCCGAGTTGCAGCGGCCCCGTCGTCGCCGCCACGAGCACGCGCGCGCTTCCGGCTGGGACGGTTGTCGGAGTGGTCGCGTTGCCGAGGTTCGTCGTTGTTCCCCATTCGAACCACGCTTTGCCGGAGAGCGGACCGGCGGCGACCAGGGCATTGAACGTCGCGCCGCTTTGCCGGACCGACACCAACGGCAGCGGGAAGATCGTCGCCGGAGGGGCCGTGATGTTCAGGGCAACAGTGGCCGGAAGCGAGGCGGCGATCCCGTCATGCGTGTCGAACTGGAACGAAGCGTAGGGCGATCCGACTTCGTCCACGTCTGGTGCGAAGACCACACGACGCGCGGAATCCGTCACGATCGTCGGCACGGCGGTGATCTCCGGTCCTCGACCCGCGCCGTTGAACTGGTAGAGACGGCCTCTCGCGGGCAGGGCCGAGATCCGGAAGGACAGCGGATCATTCTCCGGGTCGGAGCCGGCGAGCGTGACCGTCAGGTCGGAGTTGGCCACGTTGGTGAGAGTTTGACCGGCAGCAGCCGGAGGTAAATCAGCCACCAACGAAACACCGCTATACCCGTCTGCCTCCAATGCGATGAAGTTCATGTTCGTGATCACTCCGGGCGAAATTAGGGTCTTGTAGCCCAAGCCTGCCACGGAGCCATCGCTCAGCACGCAGAACGAAATCAGACTGGCATACGCGATGCCACGTGCGTTGGTGATGGACTGGGCGAACGAAGCTTGACCGGCCGTCACCGGGAGAAAATTGGTCACCGAACCGTCGCGGCGCACAATCCAGCCTTCGGTCGCCGCCAAAACATTGGACCATTGCAGGGGCGAAGGAAGCGTCCCGTTGGTCGCGGCCCCCAGCTCAACGGCGCTTCCATCGAGACGAATCCCAAACAGGTAGTGCTCACCGAGGGAAAAGGAGACGAAGTTGCTGAGTATCCCATCTTGCGCCAGTGGGACAAGCGGACCGCTACCGAAGAGGCGCACAACGCCATCGCTCGTCAGTGCCACGGCGTTGCTGAACATGGCTGCAACTTTCGTGACGTTTGTGAAACCGTTCGTGATCCCGGAAACCCCGCCGCTCATGTCGCCCCAAGCCTTGACGCTTCCATCCGACAGAAGCGCGAGGCTGAATGTATTCCCAGCCGCGACATTAATTGCGTTCGTGATGCCGGCGGGGACCGTCGATTGGCCGGAAGAATTGTTACCCGTGGCCGCCACGGAACCATCGGTAAGCACGGCCAAGTCGTGGGTTTGACCGCTTCCAATCGCGACCACATCCGTGGACTGGCGCAGCAGAGTGCCGCCAATTCCATTTCGGAGTTTTCCCGAAGTCGACATCCGCCGGAAACTGCTGCGATAGATTCCACCCACGTTGCTGATGACCAACTGGCTTTCGAAGACGATGCCAAGCGCGAGATTCGTCACGGTGGACTCCACCTGAAACATGTTTTGCCCGCGTGGGACCACCTGTGGACTGGTTCGACGCAGCAAGACACCATCGTTGATCTCAAACCAGGCCAGCGACTCAATTCCTCCATAGCCCACGACACCACGGAGCACGGCATTGCTGCCGGTGATGCGTCCCGACTCGGCCGTCCAAGCGAATTGATTCCCCGGACTTAGGTTCACCACGACGGCCGCTGGCAGACTGGAAGACTTCCCGTCCGAAACCCGAAAACTCCAGACCGAGTTTGATGGCCCGTAGCTGTCGAGTTCAGGCGTGAATACCACCCTGCCCTTTGGATCGGATATGGCCGCGGGAGCGGACGTGATCTCGGGCCCCTTGGCACCTCCGATGAACTGGAACAACCGCCCGGACGTTGGAATGCTCAGCGCCTCAAATGTAATCGGGTCTCCGTTGTAGTCAGCCGCCTTGAGCGCCACCACCACGTCCGCGTTGGCCACGCCGTCCGCCACCGTCAGAAAGGCTGCCGGTGGCTGTTCGCCCGCCTGGGCCAACGCCTGTCCGTAGCCGAGCCAGAGCGCGGGCACGTTCGAGATCACGGCCGGCGGATTTGTTTGGCCAAATTGGTTCGAGCCCCAGAGCGCCCACGTCCCATCGGCCGAACGGAAGGCTCCGTTTAATCCTTTTGCGGCGATGGCAACGGCGTTAGATCCCATGATGTTGGTCCCCAGCGCGCCCCACTGACGGACGACGCCGTTGGTGTCGAGGTTCACGTTGTGGAAGGAACCGGCCACGATCTCGACGGAACCCGTCGCCGCCAATGCCTGCCCGGCAGACGAAGCGCCCCACGTTGCCTGTGATCCGTCGATCCTGAGGGAGACACTGTGGGCGTCTCCGGCGGCCACGCCGACGGTGCGGTTTTCTGTGGGAGGCGCCGACGCCTGCCCCGAATCGTTCGCCCCCCAAGCGACGATCGTCTTGTCCACCCGTAGCGCTAGCGAATGGTCCGCTCCCGCCGCAATGGCCACGACGCCGGTGGCCGTGGCGGGAACCGTGGTCTGGCCCTTCACATTGTTTCCCCATGCGACAACCGTGCCGTCTCGTCGTAGCGCGAGCGCGTGGTTCGTTCCGGCCGCCACTACGACGACGCCCGTCGCGGAGGCGGGCACGGTCAGCAGGCCGAACTTGGCCTGCCCCCATGCGTGAACAGTCCCATCGACGCGCAGGCCGAGGTTGAAGCCGC
>JAYUUX010000352.1:0-2280 GCA_043754645.1 Verrucomicrobiales bacterium
TCTATGTCCGAAGTTTTTCATTCCATCAAGGCCGTCGCCCAACAAACCGGCCTCAGCACGCATGTGATACGCGTCTGGGAAAAGCGTTACGGCGCAGTGCGGCCGGTCCGGTCGGACTCCAACCGCCGGGTTTACAGCTCCTCCGAAGTTCACCGCCTCGATCTTCTGCGCCGCGCCACGGAGTTGGGTCACTCGATAGGCAACATTGCCCGGCTCGCACCTGAAAGCCTCGCCCAGTTGCTCGAGTCGCAACCAGTCATCCAGGAAACCGGTGCCACGAACCGCTCCCCGGCCCACCCTAGCCAGAACGGTGCAACTCACCCCGAGGATGCCCAACAACTCGTGGAAACCTGTATGGGCCACATCCGGAACCTTGACCATCAGGGTCTGGAAAAGGTGCTGGGGACCGCAATGGTCGCGCTCGGCCACCAAGGCATGCTCCAGAGGCTCGTCGCACCTTTGGCCTTCACGATCGGAGAAGAATGGAGGCAGGGAGTCCTCAAGGTGGCGCATGAGCACTTCGCGAGCGCCGTCATCCGGACATTCCTGTGGAGCGCATCCCGACCGTTCTCGCCTTCTGACAGTTCTCCGAACCTCATCGTGGCGACACCCTCCGGCCAACATCACGAGCTTGGCGCGGTCATGGTAGCCGCGGTGGCCCGCAATCGGGGCTGGCACGTCACCTACCTCGGGACGTGCCTACCCGCGGCGGAGATCGCCGGTGCGGCGATCCAGAACGGATCTAGGGCCGTGCTGCTGAGCATCGTGTATCCCGAGGACGACGCAAATCTTCCTGCGGAGCTCCGGAATCTTCGCAAGCTGCTCCCGAACGACGTGAAGATCCTCGCCGGCGGCCGCGCCAGTGTCGGATACAAGCAGTGCCTGCACGAGGTGGGCGCCGTGTTGATGGACAGCCTCGAAATGCTCTACCCCTCCCTGGACGCGATCCGCTCGCGCGGACATTGACCATGCGCGTCTTCCATCTCGAGGCGGAGCTCTGGCTCCCCGTCCCGCTTGGCGAAGTGTTCCCGTTCTTCGCCGACGCAGGAAACCTGGAAAAGATCACCCCGCCTTGGCTCAAATTCGAGATAGTTACGCCACGTCCGATCGCGATGAAGGCCGGTGCGATCATCGACTATCGAATTGGTCTCCGCGGCCTTCCGATGCGCTGGCGCTCTGAAATATCCGTCTGGGCCCCTCCCTACCGCTTCGTGGATCGCCAGTTGCGCGGGCCCTACCGGCAGTGGGTGCATGAACACACCTTCGATCAACGGGACGGGGGCACACTTTGCACCGACCGGATCGACTACGCCGTTCTCGGCGGAGCGTTGATTGAAAGGCTGTTTGTCCGCCCCGACGTGCGTCGCATCTTCGAACACCGGACGGCGGCTCTGCGGAAGCATCTCCGCATTTCAGACCAATCGCAGCCCGCCTGGGTGAAGCCCGGAATCAGTTTCCGCTGAACGGTCGGCCTCGTTCAGGGCCGTTGCATCACCCGGTAGAATCTCACCGAAGATTCGTCCATCGGGACCGTCGAGCGCCAATGACCCGGGGCCACTTCCCGGACAATCGACCCGCTCGTGGTCCATGTCCTCAGGTCACCGGACGACTGGACCTCGTAGCTGACACCGGTGGGAGCGGTCCACGACAACTGCACGTCGAGTTTCCCGGTTCCGACGGTTGCCTGAGCCGGACCACCGCCAGGAACGACCGTGATCGCGCCCATGAGGATGATACCAGGACCGGGAGGCGGAATGATGACCGGTGCATTGCCGACAACCGGCCTGCCGTTATTGACAAAAGCAACGACCCGCACCGTGCCGGGGTTGGTCAGCAGGCCGTCCGGGGCGAGCAAGGTGAGCGTGGAGTTGATCGTGAGGACCACTGCGGCGGAATTGATCCGGAGTTCGCCGCCGATGTTGAACGGACCGGCGAACGTCAGGCTGCGGTCCATGCGGATGACACCACCGGAAGCGTTGGCCACCGACGCGGCGCCGCTCACGGATGAGTTGCCATTGAAAATGGCGAACACCGTCCCGAAATCCACCGATCCCTGAAGCACGATGGGCGCGCCCATGTTCAACGTGCCCGTCCCACCGAAGGCGACATTGGTCGAGAGCGTGTGGGTGCCGGCGTTGAGGTGAACCACGGCGTTCGTGGCGATGAAATTGGTCCCACGGAACGTCCCCGAGTTGTCGAGGCGCACGGTGCCGGACTGGATCTCGAACACTCCGTTCTGGTTGAAGCGCATGTTGGAGTTGATCGAGTTGGCGAGCCCCT
>JAYUUX010000353.1:0-5935 GCA_043754645.1 Verrucomicrobiales bacterium
TCCACCATGTGTTCGAGCGACGCCGCATGAGATTCGATCCGTCGCAACCGTTCTTCGAGAGCTTCATCCGTCATGTCTTCAGTCTGGCGTGGAACAAAGGCCGACGCGAAGCTTGGAATATGTTCCGGTTCACCATCGCCCTCATCGCAACGCTGCTGGCCGTCGCCGCGAACGCCCAGACCGTTCTGCCCTTCGCCCATTCGCACAACGACTACGAGCGCACCCGACCGCTCGCCGACGCGCTCGACAACGGCTTCTGCGGGGTCGAAGCCGACGTTTGGCTGATCGACGGCGAACTCCGGGTCGCTCACGACAAGGACAAGGCCGTCGCCGGACGCACTCTCGGAACCATGTATCTGGAGCCGCTTCACGAACGCTGGAAAACCAACGGCGGTTTCGTCCAGAAAGGCGCCCCCCATTTCATGCTCCTGATCGACGTGAAGTCCGCCGCCGTCCCGACCACCGAAGCCATTCTCGAAGCGCTCAAGCCGCATCGCCAACTGCTCACCCGCTTCAGCACGAACGAACTCAAGCCCGGCGCCATCAGCGTCATCCTGTCCGGCAATCGGGACGCCTCCACGGTCCTTCGCCAATCACCGGCTTCGCTCGCTTCCTTGGACGGGCGTTTGCCCGATCTCACAAACGGCCTTCCCGCGACGATCATGCCGCTCGTAAGCGAAAACTGGCAGAAGCCTTTTCAATGGCGCGGCAAAGGACCCCTACCCTCCGAAGAATCCGCGAAGCTGGCCGACTTCGTCAAACTAGCCCACGAACAGAACCGGCGCCTCCGCTTCTGGGCTTCACCAGATTCACCGGAAGCTTGGCAGGTTTTCAGGAAAGCTGGACTGGACTGGATCAACACCGACCGCCCCGCCGAGATCCAACGCGAGTTCTCGAAGCCGTAGCCCAAACAAAAAGCCCCGGCGCTTAGGCACCGGGGCTCGGAAGTTTCGTGAAAACTTGGTTACGGCTTCACCACCGGCTGTCCTGCGGCGGACCAAGCGCGGAATCCGCCTTCGAGGTTGAAGGCGTTGGTGAATCCGAACCCGTCCATCGCGGTGCACGCCCGGGTGCTGCGTCCGCCGGCAGCGCAGTTCACGAGGTAGGTCTTGGACTTATCGAGCTTCGAAACGTCCTCTTTGAAGGTCGGGCTCTGGATGTTGATGTTCACCGCGCCTTTGAGGTGGCCGGCCTTGAACTCCTCGGGCGTCCGCACGTCGAGAACGACGACCTCTTTCTTCTCCGCAAGAAGCTTGGCCGCGTCGGCCACCTTGATGTTCTTCACCGCAGGCTTCGCTTCGGTCTTGGATTCCGCCTTGGCATCGGCGGCGAACGAAGCGAATGAGGCGGCCGAAGAAAGGAAGGCGGCGGCGAGAACCTGAAGAAGAGCGCGGGATTTCATGCGCCCGATGTAACAGCTTTTTCGAAACGATCAACCAACGTTCTTCCCACCGCGACCTAAGCGGAATCAGTCCTCCGGGCCTTTCCTCAAAGCCGGCAGAGCTAGAAACCGCGCGGCGGTCAGGCCGCGGAGCAGGATCGTCTTGTGACGGTTGGTGCCGCCGCGAACGAGCTCCACCTTGGATCGCGGAAGATCCAGTTCGTCGGCGAGGAATTCGACGACGGCCGCGTTGGCCGCGGAGTCCACCGGCGGCGCTGTAACCCAGATCTTCCACTCGGACCCGATTGGCTCTCCCAGCCTGTTTCTTGAAGCGCGGGGCTGGACCTTCACCGAGAGAACGACACCCTCGGAGGTCTCGCGGAGAAATGCCGGCGCGGTCGGCGCCGTCTCGGCGTTCTTGGGGCGGTCGCTCGACATGGTCCGGAGCCAATGGCAGCGTGCTCGTGTGTCGGCAAGCAAACTCACTCGTCTGAAGGAACTGATCGAGGGCTATGGATCGTGTCTGGTGGCCTATTCGGGCGGCGTGGATTCGGTGTTCCTCGCCCGCGTGGCCCGCGACGTCCTCGGCGACCGGGCCCTTGCGGTCATCGCCGATTCGCCGAGCCTCCCGAGGCGGGAACTGGCCGATGCGCTTGATCTCGCGGAGAAGTTCCAGATCCCGGTGCGCGTGGTGAAGACGGCGGAGTTCGACAATCCGAGCTATCTCGCGAATCCCAACAACCGCTGCTATTTCTGCAAACACGAGCTTTTCACGGAACTGGCGCCGCTGGCGCGGGCGGAGGGCTTCGCCGTCATCGCTTATGGCGAGAACGCCAGCGACGTCGGCGATCACCGGCCCGGTGCGAAGGCCGCGGCGGAGTTCCAAGTGCGCGCGCCGTTGAAGGAAGCCGGCCTGACGAAGCAGGAGATCCGGGACCTCTCCGCCGAACTAGGACTGCCTACGGCGGACAAACCTCAGATGGCCTGCCTGAGTTCGCGCATTCCCTACGGCGAACAGGTCACCCCGGAAAAGCTGCGGATGATCGAGGAAGCGGAGTTCACGCTGAAGAATCTGGGTTTCTACGACGTGCGCGTGCGGCACCACGAGCTGAGGACGGCCGCCTTCCAACTGGGCCACCAGCTTTCAGCCGAAGGAGCGAAACAAGAGGGCGTGGCCCATCTGGCGAGGATCGAACTGGGCGCGTCGGAGCTGCCGAAACTGGTGGAGACGGGAGCCTGCGTGACGGTTGCGGAAGCGCTGAAGAAGCTGGGTTATCTGCACGTCACGCTGGACCTCGCGGGCTACCGCCGGGGAAGCGTGAACGAGGCGTTGAGGCTGGTCCCGGCGGGCGCCGAGGACTGATCCGCAGTCCGGATCATTGATCTTCCATCAACTGCGCGAGCTGCACTTTCACGTGCTTCTCGTAGCAATCGGGACAGAACCCGTGGCTGAAGCGGGTGTTCGAGTTCTCGATGACGTATTGGTCGACCTGCTGCCAGTAGTTGCCGTCCTTGCGGACTTTCTTGCAGTAGCTGCAGATGGGAAGAAGGCGCTGCAGGGTCTTGACCTGCTTCAATGCGTGCTCGAGTTCGGTGACCCGTTTGCGGAGATTCTCCTGAAGGCTGAGGACGCGCGTTCCCACCTGGAGGCGGGCCTTGAGCTCGTCGCTGTTGAAAGGCTTCTTGATGTAGTCGTCGGCGCCCGCGTCAAGACCGTCGACGAGGTTCTGAGTTCCATCGCGGCTCGTGAGAAGCACCATGTAGACGAGGCTGGAGTTCGGCGATTGGCGGACCTTCCGGCAGACCTCCAGACCATCGAGACCGGGCATCATCCAGTCCAAAATCGCGATGACAGGCGAGTCCGCGGACTCGAGGGACTTCCAGGCCTCCTCACCGTCCTTGCAGACCTGCGTGGCAAAGCCGAAGCGCTCGAGCGTCATCTGGAGAACACGTCGCTCCAGCGCATTGTCGTCCGCCATCAGTATCTTCATGGTTCTTTAAACAACCGCAATAGTTCTGGGCTGAGGAGCTCAAGCTCCTTGTCACGGACCGCCCGGGTCGACGGCCGTGCCTGTGAAGCCCCGGATTCATCCGTCACATGGACCGGGTCGGCGCCGGAAACAACCGACAGCCATTTGCCGGAGATCGGAGCGCCCTCAATTGGACCCAAGGCCTGAGCGTTCGAAACCTTGGGCTCATGCCGCGCCGGAAGCTCGCCTGCGATCAGGGCCGCCCGGACCTCGGCGTCAAAAGGCGGGGCAGGACTGGATTCAATTGTGTTTTGCTTCAGGCCTCGGGCACTCATTCGGCATCCTGCGAAGGATCCCTGCGCTGAGTGCCGTCCGTTGCTCGCAGCCGATGCCGTTTTTGGCGGCACCGAGGGAAACCGTTTCAATCCATTCATCGGCACCCCGCAACCCGACCCTGAGGAATATCTCATACCTCCACCCACACCCCGGTCCCGTCCTCGATAACCCGAAGCCCGCGCAAGGAGTCCCCGTCGCATGGACCACGAACGCAAAGCCCAGTCTTCGGCTCGAAGAGCGCTCCGTGGTGGATGCAAAGGAAATGTCCGCGAGCGCCGTTGAGAAACATCCCAGTCCCCTCGTCGAGCGGCAGCCCGGCATGCGGACACTCGTTCACATACGCGAAGAACACCCCGTCGATCCGCGTGATGAACGCCGCGACGATTTTTCCACCCCTCTTGAAACTGAACGCGAGTGTGCCGCGTTCGGGAACCAACCCCGCTGCGCCGATGAAGTGACGCTTGGCTGCCACGCGTTGTCCGTTTGTCAGATTTTCCTGCGCGGACTGCGGCGCAGTCCGTTCTGGAACCACAGCCGCCAGACCATCGCGAGCGCCTCCCAGACGATCTTGCGGGACATCTTGGAGCTGCCCTGGAACCGATCCGTGAAAATGATCGGCACTTCCGCGACCCGCAGCCCCTGCCGCCAGATCTTGTGCGTCATCTCGATCTGGAAGCTGTAGCCGTTGGAGCGGACGCCGTTCAAGTCGACGGCCTGCAGCGCCGCGCGGCGGAAGCACTTGTAGCCGCCCGTCGGATCGGTGAACGGCATGCCGGTGATCCAACGGACATATTGCGCCGCACCAAGGCTGAGGACCAGCCGGTTCAGCGGCCAGTTGATCACGCGGATGCCGTTCCAGTAGCGCGAACCGATCACGAGGTCCGCGTTCTTCGCAACATCGAGGAACGCCGGGACATCCGCCGGGTTGTGCGAGAAATCCCCGTCCATCTCGAAGATGAACTCGTAGTGACGCTCGAGCGCCCATTGGAATCCCGAGATGTAGGCGCGGCCGAGGCCGTTCTTCTCCTGCCGATGGAGCACGTTCACCGTCGGGTTCGACGCCGCGATCTCGTCGGCGAGCCTTCCGGTGCCGTCGGGCGAATTGTCGTCCACCACGAGGATGTCCGCCTGCGCGGGCTGCGCGTTGATGCGCTTGATGAGCTGCGGGAGGTTGTCGCGCTCGTTGTAGGTGGGAACGATGATCAGGACCGGATTCATGCGGCGGGGGATTCGGGATTCTCGGAGGGCATCGGCGCGGGGCGAGAGAGATGAAGCCAGAAAAAACCAAGGTTCAGCGTCGTCCAGACAACGAACGAAAGCGCCCAAACGATCAGTGTGCCGGTCTCATACTTGAAGGTTCGCATGGCCTCCATGCAGCCGACGAACGAGCAGATCAGCCACACCGCGGCGAACGTTCCGCCCAGCCAAACGGACAGCCACGCGCCGCGCTTGGCGTCGAACTCGACTTTGGTCGGGAGTTTGCCGGACCGGAGCCAGCGTTCGGTCAACGAGCTTTCTTCGAGCACCAACGCGGACAACAACTGGTTCAACCGCGACTCCGTCCGCGCAGTCAGCTTTTCGTAATACCGTGCCCGATGAAGGGCCAGCAGCAGGAGCGAGGCGAGCCCCTGGAAAACAAACGGGGTCACGATCCCCGCCCCTCCGCCGGCCAATGTCAGCAACCCAAGCCTCCACGATCCGTAGAGCGCAACGCCCAACGCGGCCAGCCGAATGCCGCCAGCCTTCGATCGCAGGATCAAATGCTCCCGCGTCAGGGCCTCGTAGCGAAGGCGTTCCAAGTCTTGCACGCGGCGACGCTACGCAGCCGCGCTCCGCGCGGAAAGCCGAATGAACGATGAGCGAATGACGAAGCTCGAAGGCCAAAGGCCAAACAAATCCCCGCCAGTTCCATGCCTTTCGGGATTTGGCCTTCGTGCTTCGTCATTCTCCCGCATTGCCTCCCGGCCGTTCCGCCGCCTAGGCTGTCAACCATGACGACGACAGCGGTTGACGTGGGAAATCATCAGAAGATCGCCGAACTTGGCCAGCACGTGCTCAACGGGGGCCGGCTCGAAAAGGCCGACGCCATGTTCCTGTTCGAGTTGGAATCCACCTCGGACATCATGGACCTCATCGCTTGGGCCAATCGCGTCCGCGAATATTTCAAGGGGAACAAGATCCACCTCTGTTCCATCGTAAACGCCAAGGCCGGCAACTGCTCGGAGAACTGCTCCTTCTGCGCCCAGTC